>JANQLF010000299.1 GCA_028280785.1 Planctomycetota bacterium | reverse complement strand
CCACGATATTTTTAATCGGCTTCTTTGAAGAGCCTTTGATTTTACCTGCGCGAATCTGATTAGAGAAGTGTTGAATATCCTGCAAAACGCGATGCACATCTGGCATCACATCTTTACCATCCACTTCGATTTTAGTTCCACGCGGGGCACGCAAGGCGACATGCAATACGGCACGATCTTCCGTCGTATTAATTTTATCACCACGGCACATAGCGGTAATTTTCTCTTGTAAATTCGCTTCCTTTGCCAACTCGAAAAGTAATTTAATAGTCTCAGCATTGACCTGTTGTCGGCTATAGTCGAGAGCAATTTCATCAAATTCTGCCCATAAATTGCGACAGCGCTCTGCGTCCAACATTAAATCACGCAAATGCTGATTGCTCATTTCTTTAGCATGTTTACTTAGATTTTTCCAACTTGTCGATTGTGCGATACTCATACAGGTCTTCCTATCACGACTGGCACTGTTTGTTTGGCTCTTCGTATATGCAACTAGGCAAAAAATCCAGGGAGCATCAGCGATGCAATCTGCGATCCCCATAAGAGTGTCACCACAGCACCAGCCGCCAAATACGGTCCAAATGGGATTTCCAACTGTTTATTCATTAGTAAAGCCGGGATACCGAGTGCCGTACCAATCAATGCTGCTACAAAAAAGACTTCAACAATAGCAATTGGTCCAAGTAAGGCACCAATTGGCGCTAGAAACTTCACGTCGCCGTAGCCCATCGCGCCACGCTTAAACACAATCGAACCAAAAATTCCAACCCAAAACGGTAGAGCCCAACCAATCAACGCACCAAGAACCGCTTCCATCATTGACCAACGAAAAATATACCATGGAAAGTTCTCTTTGGTTAATTGCGGGTCTAAAAATATCTCACAGGCCGCCAATACGATTATATAAATAAAAATACTAATAAGAAATACCCACAAACCCCAATTATAAGCCCGCGCGTCTTGATCTTTCCAGCGTTGTTCTTCGGGAACCATGCTGGTGTAGACTTTCTTGGCGATTGGCAAACACAGCACGAACGAAACGATCAATCCAACAACTATAAAGTAATAAGCTGTAATCGACCACATTTTTTCGATAGCAAATGATGCATTCAACATGAGTTGATTTTTTACGATCTCTGCTGGCACACCTGCCTGCTGCGCTTGATGAATATAGGGCTGGTTATCAATGATAATGGTTGGTGCCGTATTGACTAAATACGGACCGTTTAAAAAAACTGGAAAGGTACAGGCCATCAATGGCGCGATAAATTGATAGCCTTTAGTTAATTCATCTGGAATGATGCGATGGTCGATATCAATCACCGAAGAAACAAAAAGGTAGTACATTAAACACAAGACTGATGCCACAAAACACACATGGCCACAAATGACAATCCAATTACCGGTATCAGTCGTACCCGAAAATGCTGCTATAAAATTCATGCCGCCGTCGTTGATATGTTGTAAACACCACCAGACACCAAGAACACTTATCAGTGCCACTAAAACTTCCATGAGCACATAGCGCACACTAAACGAAGCACCACACCAACGACATTTTCCATTGAGGATTAAATAACTCAGAATTGGAATATTATCATACCACTGCACATGGGTACCGCAGCTATAACAGCGACTGCCCGGCGAAACGATACTTTCGTTACGCGGCATGCGGTGGATGCACACATTGAGAAACGACCCAATAAAGGCACCAAAAAATGCAGCAAACAACAAAGCAATAAGCACGGCATGGTTGTCGGGCATGAATCGCTCAGGTCAATCAAGACACAGCTACAAAAAGAATATTGGTGGTGGAACTGACGGAGATGATTTCACAATCTCCGTCATATGGCTAGCGTTCTCTTCGTCTGTCTCGGTAATATTTGCCGCTCCCCTATGGCAGAAGCCATCCTCGCTGAGCAATTACGCCAGCGCGGATTGAATAATGATTGGAGCGTAGATAGCGCCGGTACCTCTGCTTGGCATATCAATGAAGCACCAGATCCACGCACCATAGCCACCTGCAAACAACATAAGATACCCATCGACAGTCGTGCGCGCCAAGTTATCAGCAAAGATTTCATGCGCTTTGATCACATACTCGCTATGGATGATTCAAACTTAGATAACCTGCGTCGCTTTAAACAATTTGCGAAAACGCATGTGGCCCTACTCGGTGATTATGACCCGGATGGTGAACGAGAAGTTGGTGACCCTTATTACGGTGGCGATGATGGATTTGAGAAAATTTATCATCACATCTATCGTTCATGCGAAGCGTTCCTCGACGCTGAAGCATAATCCAAAAATACTTCATTCAGATAGGGCTGTGCCCGTTTCGGCCATTTAATCTCTTCATCATTAGCCAATTGCTGGTGGATCTGCTGACTTTTTTCGGTCCTAAACCAGGCAAAGACTGCAACATCCACTGTTCTGCAGTTCGCCACGACACACGGCGTTCAATAGTATTTTGCTCGAGCTGTTTATAGCCATGCCACCAAGCCACAGCGGTGCAGACAATTACCACTCCAATTAAACACATGACCTGCTGCTTATTAATCATGAATATATTTTCACCATACGCTGATGATCATTGGCATCTTTAAATATTTCAGCGCGTAGCGCTTGTTCGTTTGCGAAATCCTTTACCGCTTGAGCTTGTTGAAACCCGATTTCCAACCACAACTGTGTTTTATCATTTTTATAAACAGGAAACGCAGTGATTAATTCTTTTATCAAGGCCAGACCTTTGTCTGGCGCAAATAAAGCTAATTGCGGCTCAAAAGCAATTTCAGGATCACAATGTTCTCGCTCTTCTTCAGCAACATAAGGAAGATTTGCAATAACAATATCGAACGTGCCATCTAATGGCTGATGTAAATAACCCGCATGAAACTGAATGTCCAAATCATGTTTAGTGGCGTTGGCTTTGGCTAAAACCAAGGCAGCTTCACTGACATCAACCGCATGAAGTTCCCATTGCGATCGCTGCTGTTTAATCGCTAAAGCAATGGCTCCTGATCCCGTCCCTATATCGGCCACACGCTTCGGCTCTTCGCCATGCTCACGCACTATCTGCTCAACCAATTCTTCCGTTTCTGGTCTCGGTACCAAAACATCCATCGACACATCGAGACTCAAGCCGCAGAATTCTTGATTCCCCAAGACATAGGCCAGGGGCTCTCGTTTGCCACGTCGCTGGATCAATGCTCTGAGCTGATTGGCCTGATCATCATCGAGAGGCATGTCGAACTGCGTATACAGATCCATACGGCTTAAGCCCAAGGTCTCGCAAAAGATCCACTCACATTCGCGCCTAGCCAATTCAATCCCACGATCCTGAAGATAGGCCGTCGACTTCTGCAAGGTCTCTTGGAGCTTCAACATGGCCGCATGCTAGCCCCAATTGCGGGAAAACCATCGAGAGCCACCCAATCAACTATTAAGACACAAGTCACTTCCATGATTGCGCTAAGACAAATAGACTTGCAAAACTTGAGCTATTATTATGTTCCCCGCCGTCCTAGCAGAAAACAGCTGTGCACCCATCGTCTAGTGGCCTAGGACTCCAGGTTTTCATCCTGGCAACAGGGGTTCGAGTCCCCTTGGGTGTACCATTAAAACCCCAGCCTTTTTAGGCTGGGGTTTTTTGTTGCCAGGTCGGGGACTCAACCCTGCGGGTTCTCGTCTCCACGGCCACCTAAAGTGGCCTATTCTTCCGCCGATAGCCACATTTGTGGCTCTCTAAATCACAAGTGATTTACGGAATTCACCTTGGGTGTACCATTAAAACCCCAGCCTTTTAGGTTGGGTTTTTTGTTTTCCGTCGGCATATGCGGACTTGCGTGTGTAATAGGCATGAATTGCACCGCTACCATGAATGTAAGCCCCGCATTGACCCCAAGGCAAGAAGCTCTAAATTGATACGCTACTAGAGTGGTGGAGAGACCTTATGGCCAAAATTACCGTCCTTTTCGGTAACCAAGTCCAAGCCGAATATAACCTCGATAAAGACGAACTGCGCGTTGGCCGTGCTGCTGACTGTGAGATTGTAGTAGATAATATGGGCGTTTCCCGCCATCACTGCAGTATTGTTCGCAGTGGCGAGGGCTGGGCGGTTGCAGATCAAGGTTCAAATAACGGTACTTTTGTATCAGGTAAACGCGTCGACGGCACTCAAGACCTCAAACACAAAGAACGCATCGTTCTCGGTAAACACAGCCTCGAATATGATGCTCATGGTACTGCTGACCCTGCTAAAGCAGCTGCTGCCTCTGGCGGCGGTGGCGGTGGCGGCGGTGAAATGACTATGTTCGTTGACCCCGAGCAAATGAAGAAAATGCAAGAAGAACTGAAAAAAGGCGGTCAGGCCATGGTTCTCAGCATTATTCAAGGTGGTCGCGAAGTAAAAGTTCAGTTAGTGAAGCAAGAAACCATCATTGGTAAAATCCCAGGCGCTGACATCCCTGTTCGTGGTATGTTTGTGAAGCCTATCCAAGCGAAAGTTATCAAATCTGACAGCGGCCATCGACTCGTCAGCATGGGTGGCTTCCGCAGTGTGAAAGTTAATGGTCGCAAAGTCAGTGATTCTAATTTAAACCCCGGTGACGTCCTCCAGGTCGCTGGTGTGATCATGCACTACAAGAAACAATAGTGATTCGACCATCATTCGTTTGTGTCTGCTGCTGGGTCCTACTCAGCTGCTGCCTTGTTAGTTGCAGTGATCGCAAACCCATCAGTAAGTCACCGCCACCTGCTGCGTATTATCCAGAGCAGTTTCCTGACATTCCTCTGCCACCTGGCTATAAACGACGCAACAATGTTGACCAAGTAGCCATCAGTTTTGCTGGTGATCAGATCCGACACTTCGATATCACCTTGATTCAAAGTAGTGAAAGCTCAGGCAAGGTAGGCGAGAAACTCATCCTGTGGTACAACGCGGCGCTCACCAGTAATGGCTGGAAGCACAAGCCCAATAAACTGCTTCCACACAATGCTAAACGCTACGAAAAGCTCAACAAAGGCCAAACAGAGCTACTCGAGCTTCGCACTGGACGAGACAAGAACCTCAGCATTATACGCCTCCGCTTCGTCACTGAAGAATAACCGGTGGAGTCCCCATGGCCGATCAAATGCCAGGTAACGATGTCAGCAGCTATTCCGATCCGATCTATGATCGCCTCGAAGGCATCAACAAATTCCTCGCCAAAAATTGGCTCCTCTTAAGCATCGTCATTTTAGGCGTCGTCATCACCCTCACTGCCATTAACACCATGGACGGCAGCAGTGAAGCAGCACGCGGTGCCATTGCCTACACTGATGCTGGTGGCGATACTGATAAACTCATCGCCCTCTGTCAGGACGAAAGCATCGTTCCTGAATTCCGTTTCCAAGCGGCCAACGATTTAGTTCAAATCTATCTCGATAAAAACACAGAAGACGGCAGTTTGGATAAAGCCAACGAATATTTATCACTGGCTGCCTCACAAGCAAAATTAACCGAGAATAGCGAAAAGCTCAGCATGTATGCCCTGATCAGTAAAGCAGCTTTACAGGATCAAGCTGGCGAAATTGAGGCAGCATTACAAACCTATCAAGAAGCTCTTCGCAAAGGCAGCTCTGGTGATTACAAAGCGGCACGCTACATCGCCAAATTTAACCGTGCACAGTTATTAGTGCTGCACGCAGCGAGCATTGAAGACAAAGAGGAAGCAAGCACATTGCGCCAAGATGCCCTCCTCACATACGAAGAATTACGTAGTGATAATGGCTTAGCCAACAATCGTTCGCGACTTCAAGATGCAGCTACCTATGCTTATTGGAGCCTGCTCCGCGCTTACCCTGATTTACAAGAAGAAGAAGAGCTTCCAAGCGAAGATGCACCAGTAGAAGAAGCCATCGCTCCTGAGACTGAAAAGAAAGCTGAATAATTAATTAATCAGCCTACCCGTATCGCAATGTATGCGATAATGCTTGTTAACCGAATTCGTCGCATCAATAAAGCCATTCATTATTTCCATAGATTTCCAGCCAGGTGAAAATTTTTCCTGGGCTGGCGCAGCCTCGACGATCCAATGCATGTCGCCGTCTTCTGAAAAACAGACGATATTGCGATTCGGATCTAAATTATTCGCTCGTTTGTTATATAATACATAAATATACTGACCGTGGGAAATGATCTTTTCAATAGAAAGCCCAGTGTATTTAGTAACGCGCCCACCACCGTAGTTAATCGAATCAACGACGAACCTGAGATTATGCATCGTTACAGTGTAAATCTGGGCAAGTTCCTACAACTTTAAAATCACAGCTCCCTAAATCCTTTTGTTAGAATACTTAACATCTCCACACCACCTGCAGCTTGCGTGTTACGCTCTTCCATCTGACCTTACGCATTTCTTTAGCAATCATCTAGGTGCAATGTTAAACTCATGCATGCAGGTACTCAGTCGGGACATAGCATACCAAACTAAACCTATTATTATTTTAACTTTAATAAATTTTGGTGTTATCTTTTTTAGTTACTTATTTGCCAATGTTTTTGCACGCGTTTACGAACGCCTTGATGTACCGGTGCCAAACATGGTCAGTTTTTATAGCAATGCCGGTCTATTTTTATTATTAATACCAATTATTTGGGCTGTACTGAGTTTCCGATTCGTAATGAATGATTGCGACGAAGACTTCTATGCTAAATGGTTTTTAGGAGGCATTGGCATTCCCATTGTTTTAGGGGTTTTATTTGTTGTTTATAGCGCTGTTAGCCTAGGCTTCGGTGGCTATATATGATAAAACAAGCCCCTAAACGTGGCGTCTGGTCAGGCCCACAAAAATCTAAGCCAAACAAAAATCCAGGATGGATAACTCGCCGCAGAATTACCTGGCTGATAATTAAACTAAATAAAGAAACCGATCCAAATAAACGCGACAAACTTAAGAAGAAATTGAAAGGGCTAGAAACAAAAGCGTCTGATCAAGGAGATTTCAAAGACGCCTATGACATGTATCAACGCGATCCCATGCGTAAGCGTGGTCCGGTTGTGCATCAGAAATAATCAAATATGTAAATAGCTCATTCAACTTAATTCCTCTTGATTTTAATAACTTGTACAGTTTTTGCCGGAACAATGAAATTCCAATTACCGCCCTGTCGCTGTTGATGGGCATGCGTTACAGTTGCTATTTCTTTTCCTGCTTCCTGCAATTTGCGACCGCCGTCAAATTCGCCACTCAATGAAAAAATTTCTGCCTGCCCCTGACTTATAGGCAACAACGCATCTGAGTTCACCCGCAACTTACAGTCTTTATCAAAGTCTCGATTAATAATATGCAAATAAACATGATCTGCATTTGCGCTAACAATGAGATCTAAATAAGCCACTTTAGGATTGGCTGGCAATTGACCCAGCGTGAACACTTGATTGTAGGTTGGGATGTCACTTTCAGCACGCCACGCGTAACGTTTATCACCATGATGTTTACCATATAAGGTAGTTATCTGTCCACTCGGATGATAAGCACAGTTACCATTTTTAACATCGATAGCACGAATATCCCAACCCGTTCCCACCAACATAGACTGTGTTGCGATGGAAATATGATGTGAGGCTCGCATAAATCCATGCAACATAGACCCTGCCGCTACACCCTTGGCCCACATAGGCTCATCAAACGGCTTAGGACTGTCTTCGGGCAAATTCTTTAAAGACCACCAGGAATTCCAATTCCACTCAGTTATAGCCATTTTATAACCATGTTCTTTCGCTTTATCCAATTCGACTTTCTGAAAATAAGCCATTCCGCGTTCATCTGTGCCAGGAGCACTGGTTGCCGCGTACCAATAGTCTTTTGGCGTAAAATCATTAAAGCCAATATCTTTTCCATTTTTCTGCAAAACCTTAATACCCCATGAAAAATATTTATGCGTGGTGATATAATGAATTTTATCACCCAGGGCTTCGGCAATTTTATCGGTAACCTTAAAATCCATCCCCGGTTCTTCCATGTTATTTTCAACAATGAGCTCAATGTTTTTATCAACTTTCACTAAAGCATTGTATATTTTAACAACGGCATCCACATAGGCATCAGAGACCTGTTCTTTTGACATGCCGGTTTTTTCCATGCGATGAGCCGCTACCCAAGTAAATTCATTCCCAATTTGCCATAATTTAACAGCATAGGGCTTAACTCGGCCATTCGCGGCCCTTAATTTTGCCCAGCGCAAAATGTTATCAGGCAAATCTGCATCCACCGGCGCGTTACAATAGGCAATCATTGAAGAGGCCTGCTCGATAATTTCGTTCGCAGGCACATATCCGCGTGCAACGTCTGCACATTTTACTACTAAGATGGGCTCAGAATTATGCTCTTCACACATTTTTAGGAACTCATCTAAACCAAAATAATAAGAGCGAGTATTGCCATCCTTCTTTACGGTTACTGGTCGAGCATGCTCATCACGATCATAAGCGCCGTCAATCATATGCGTCCAACGATAATGTGGTGCTTCGACAAGACCCCCGCCCGGAAAACGAATAATCGGAATTTGCATATCTTTTATTTTTTGCATCACCGCCGGGCGCATTTTTTTTGTTTTCGGATCAATCGCTGCCTCAGGTCCTCCTTCTGCCTTGTGCACATGCTCGAGGAATTGACCAAACAAACGATCATCAATGTTTCCAATAACTTTATTTTCCAAAGTAATGGAAACATCATAGGTTTCAGAAAATAAAGAGCACATACATGTATACAGCATTAAGAACCGAAAAATCATAACATTCCTTTAATGACGTTGTCTTAATTAAATGTCGCGTTGCTATTATATGTGACCTATTGTATTTTATAGCAATCTAGGGTCAGCCTTAGTCTTTGTATTGGTCTTAGCCCACGGTCTCGGATGCTAAGACTAAAACCAATCCAAAAACTCATACCAGTTAGCTATTTGCCATAATAAAAAACCCGCGCCATATGGCACGGGTTTTTTAGCTGTGGTGTTCGCAGTTCCCTGCGATTATTTATTATCCGGAATTAACCTTCTGCAGCAGCTTCTTCAGCTTCAGCGCCACCAGCGGCGAATTCTTTCCAGTATTCTTCAGGCATATCGAGACCGATTTTCAATGCACCGTTAGAGCCTTGGTATTGTGGCTCTTCTACAGTGGTCACTTTACCACCACCATATTCTTTCAGGGCATCTTCAATGGCACGACCAAGAGCACCGATTTGACTACCACCGCCACCAAGAAGAACGTTGTTACGCATCTTTTCTTGGAATTCAGGGTCGTAGGTTGCAATCAGATCTTGGAGCGCAGCTACTGTTGGAGGTACAATTGAGTAGCAGGCCTTGTACATGATTTCAGTGATGTCGAATTCTTTTGGCTTACCAGCAACAGGCATGGTCACCATGACGTCTTCCATTTTTGGTGAGACGCTGCTGTCACGCTCTTTGAACTGACGCACCATGTTGATTGAGAACTGAGCTTCAGGATAGGTTTCCTTAATTAACTCAGCAATCTTTTCGTCGATGGCATCACCAGCAATTTCGTGCGTGCGTTGGTCTTCAGCTTCTGGCATCGTACCGTGAACACGACAAAGGTCGGTCGTACCAGCACCGATGTCGATTACCAAGGTGTCGTCTAAGAAGTCGAGTCCGTAAGCAACCGCAAATGGCTCAGAACAAACAATAACGCTGTCGAGATAGTTACCGGCAGCTTCAATGATGTTTGCTTTACCTTCCACAGATGCTTCAGCAGGTGCACCGATAACTGCATAGATGGTCGAACCAGCAGGTGCCTTAGCTAAGCTGACAACATATTCAATTAAGTCGCGAACGGCTTTCTTCATTTCTGAAGAATCTTTAGCACCGCGCTTTTTAATCGAACCGCCAGCAAGTGGACGAATAACATTGAGGGACATACGATTTTCTACGGCTTCCTTACCATAGATAATATCGCGGCCACCCATTTTCTTTTTAGCAACGTGGTCTTTTGGATAACCAACGTATGACCAAACAGTTTGACGCTCACCGGTTGATGAGGTCAAGGAAGTACGACTGGTACCTAAGTCGATTCCTAAATAGACAATATCGTCTGCCATAAAATAACTCCTAAATTAAAATCCTCGGCAATGACGCCGTTTTGTGTGTGGGGTGAATAGGGATTTGCTAATCGTTCTTATTTCTTCTTCCGCTTAAGTGGTGGGGGTTCCGAATCTGCACTGATTGACATCTTTTTCACTGCTGAAGAGGCTTCTTCCTCGTCATCTGCGTCAGACGCTGGCGGCTCCCATGGCATGTCATCTGGGTTCTCGCTCATAACTGCTTCATCGGCAGGGGCTTCGGCTTCAGGCTCCTCGGCGGCAGCCTTCTTTTTGCCACCCTTCTTCTTGCGCTCAAGCTTGGGTGGGGCCTTCTCTTCTACGACAATCTTCTTGACTGGGCTATCATCCTCTTCGTCATCCAGCAAATCAGCCTCTGGGTTATAGGATTTGCCTGGCTCCCATGGCATATCATCGGGATCCATCATCTCATCAGAGCCATCGGCCAGCGTGGCATCCTCAGCTTCAGCTGCAGGCACATCCGCTTCGGGCTCTTCAGGCGGAAGATCCGGCTTCGGCTCAACCTTCTTCGGCTTCGGTGGTTTTTTGCGACCCTCGACTTTGACACCAGTTTTGGCCATATGATCGCGCATCTCTTGGTTCTGGGCAAAGATGTCTTTTAAGAGCGCCAGCTTAGCCTCTTTATTCGCATCATCATCGGCAAGACCAACGTCATAAAGATTTTGAACACCAGCAGGACCACCACCAGCCATTGCCAATTCGTTAGCATGACGTCGCGCAGCATCGCGTTCTTTTTCAGTGTCCTCTAAGCTACCCGAGAGACGTTGGACCTTACGTTCCAAGAGCGCAATCGATTCGCTTTGTGCCTTACGCGCTTGTTCGGCAATTTTCTCACGTTCATCATCAAGTAAGTTATTGACTAACTTACGTAAATTGCCTTCGAACTCTGCATCCATACCACCGCTTTTAGATGCTTTATTCATCATGCGTTCGAATTGCTTCTCTAAGTCAGCAATACCGGTATCAGAAACGGTAAATTGATCTTTTTCGATACTGCGCTTTTTCTCTTCTTCGAGCAAGTCTTGGGCGCGATCCAATTGATCCTTCAAACGCTGGGCCTGGGCTTCCATGCCTTTTTTCTCGGCCTTAAACGATTCGAGACGTTCTTTGAATCCCTCTTCGGCCTCCTTCAGCAAGCGCTCTTTTTCTTTGGCATCGAGCGCACCACCTAACTGTTCGACCGCTTCTTGCACCGCTGATTGAATGAGCCCCTTGATGGTGCTCATATTTAATACTTTTAATTTATCGTGTTTAGACGCGAGCTCAGATGCAGAAACTGTTTTGGCAGAGTTACGAATACTCGCACCCACATCCAAATTACCATCATCACCCTTAACACTTTTGGCGACAATTTTTTCGGTTTTATATTCACCTGATTTATTTGAACTCTTGTTTTGAACCCGCTGCGTCTTGGTTACCACAATATTGTGGGCACCTGATTTATCCTGCTCAGCAGTTGATTGACGACCCTGTGGTTTCGGCGTTGGCTTTTTCTCTGCTATTGGCGGTGGCTTTGGTGCATCGCCTGGACGAGTAATCCGTCGGGTTTTGCGCTTAGTGCTCGGTTCTTTAGCCGCTGGCTCTTTTGCTTCAGGTGCTGGCGCTTCTGCAGCAGCCTCTTCCTGTTTTTCGCCCTCAACCGTGACCATTGGCGTGCTATCACGACGCGGTGCCTCAGTTTGAGGACGCACGATACGACGCGTGCCACCCTTCTTCGTACCGGCGGACGGCGTTGCTTCGATAACGCGATTATTCATCGGTGTCGCTTCAAAGCGCACCGTCTTGTTCTTGTTAGATCCACTGCTCTTGGCCTCATTGCCATCCAAGCGAACGGTTTTGTGTTTCTTACCCCCGCCACTCTGCTCTTCGTTACCATCAAGGCGTACGGTTTTGTGCTTGGTCTGCGTCGCTCCACCGTCATCAACTGGTTTGAGCTTCGGCTTGGTCACGCGACGCGTGCCCTTGTGCTCCACTTCAGCCTGTGGGGCCGTCGATTCACCGAAAATATCTAAAGCATCACCATCATTTTCGGTTAATTGAATTTCGTCAAATTCGCCAGCTTGCCACTTATCAAGCATCTCCTGAAGGTTCTGCTCTTCGCTGGGGTCCATATGCAACCAACGCAGCTGGAGCCCGCCTGACTCTGCGCTTGGTGTGCTAGCAATCTGTGCAAATAAAGCCTGACGCGGCGCACCAGATAATTCCAATGCCACATCGATGTATTCGGCACCCTCAAACGTAGCGAGCGTTTTGAGCGTTACGCCTTGGGCATCTATTTCCGAGACGTCATAAGCGGTTGGTCCGCTCGTGGGGTCTTCAACAATACAGCGCGCTGGTCCTACCACTTTGTTCCTTTAGCTACCTAAGCTGCACTATCACCACAATCCATTCAGGTGACTCGACCGCTTCACAATACCCCTCCAAGAGCGCGTGGTCAAGCTGGGCAAGGCGCCATTTGGGAAGCGTTACTCACATCAGAAGAGCAATACACATAAAAAATCCCTGCCATAAGTATCTTATGACAGGGATTTTGGTGGCGACCCGGAAGAGACTTGAACTCTCGACCTCAGGCGTGACAGGCCTGCGCTCTAACCAGCTGAGCTACCGGGCCAGGGTAGTGTTGTGGTGGGCAGTACTGGACTCGAACCAGTGACCCCCTGCTTGTAAGGCAGGTGCTCTAGCCAACTGAGCTAACCGCCCAACGAGGCGCGAATCATGAAACCAATTTTCGGCATGCAAGTCCCATTTTAGTCTTGCTGGGCTCATGAGTTACAATGCCACCTTCTGGACAAGAAGTCACCGCTTTCGACTGGGCCAGCCTGCTTCCTCATTAAGCGAGTAGTTAGAGGCTCATTTTCTATTTTGTCCACGTAAAACAGTCCGAATGATGTACGCAAGACTATGAAATACCCAAGCATCATTTGTACGTTCCTTGTTGCACTCATGACCAGTTCTTGTGCTGAAGACCGACCAGCAAAGGGAGATGGGACCGCCAATAATTTACCACCGCGTACAACGATCATTGGTCTCCATAGTGTTAAATGTCTAGAGCATGATGATTTCACTGCAGATATCTTTATTTCTAAGAAGGTCATTGACCCCAACGACAAGAAAGTCCACTGGACTAAACCGCATTTAGTTAAAGGACTAAAAATAGGCGAGAAAATAGATGCTGGCTCTGTACATATTAACCTCAGAAACAGCGACAAGAAAATTAAAGCTGATTTATCGACAGAATGGATCATTAGCGACATAGCCATTGATGGTAGAAAGACTGCTTATTATGAAATAAAAAAGTCATTCATAGATGGACAAGTTAAATTAATCCTCAAAGAGAAAGCACACGATAATTATCATTTCATAAGGGTTACAAACGGTGTAGAAGTCATGGAGCTTCCTAAACTATGGAAGAAATATTTCCCGCCACGTAATCCACAATTCACTTCGTTCACAAAATATATCTCCGAATACGAACTCTTCTTTCACTCAGATCCAGAATTATACATCTACCCTACTATGCAACGCACACCTCCAAAGGAAATTAAGTACGATCCACATAATCCTGATGTTAAACAGCTGAAAATTACTACAAATATTCCGTATTATAAATTTAGAGACGGGCGCATTGTCTACTGGGATCATATAAGCAAAAAACTAATGGTGAAACAAGCACAACCCACCACACCCACCGTCAATAAAGAAAATTTCTTCACCGATATGCCGAAATCATTTACGAGTGATTACTTGAATTACAAAGAAAACAAAGTGTCCGCCTACGACCCAAAGAAAGCTTTTTGGGAATCCAGTCACCCCTACGCATTTTTCATCGAGTGCATTTCCGCTGTACAAACGGTAGACCTCAAATCTTACCAAGCCGATAAAGACGAAGCAATCTTTGGCATGAGCAAAGGCGACTATTATTACTATTCAGTCGAACGAGAAGAACAGATAACCGATCCGCTCGGGACATTTATTGTCATTCCTGGCCTGTGGCGCTATAAAATTAAAAAAGAATTGATTAAAGAGTAAAATGCCGTCTTTATCATCTACGTCGTTATTGAAATATTTCAATCAAATTCAGGGTTGAGCAAGGATTAAAATAAATGAATGCTGGCCTTGCTTTTTTTCTAGTTATTTTCATATGCTATTCGCTATTTTCGATTCTGATTCATCTATTCATTCATAAACTAGGCGTTGCGACCATAGTAGCCTCTCTACTTGGTATCACCCTCATTGGCATAACAATTTATCGATTAAGCGCAGATATTACACAGGAAGAACTACTCTTTTTTATCACTATGACCCTACCTTTCATCATTGTTATTGAACTTGGTATTTCATTCGCATTCATGATTAAACGAGATTAAAACTTTGAACACTCCACAACCTTCGATTCACATACCTATATCACTGATGAAATCATTGCCACAGTGCTATGATGGTGGCTTGAGCTTATCCATAGACGGTAATATTCAGTATAAATTATCGATCAATGGCATTGAATTTACACACAGCTCGAAAAATCTTTGCATCGAGTCCAAGGATGCAGCTCTTGTTCATGAATCACTAAGCAGTAAGGAATATTCCGAAATATCTAAAACGATAAAAAATGATTCTGACATTAATAAAATTCTCACCGATGCGTTTGATGTCGCCATCAGAGATCTTTCTGCACAGTACTGCCAAAGGTGAATATATATTTATGGCACGCAAACGCTGGGGCATGGGTCGGGAAGAATCAAAGCTATGGGTCAAGTGCCCATCATGTGAAAAGAAAGTCTTTAAACGCCTCGTATTCGAAAGAGGCAGGGTCTGTCCCGAATGTAATCACCCTATCCCAAAAGAACTACTAGATGATGGTGCTGAATTAAATTAAAATCCTTTAAAAAACACCTTTCACTGAAGTTATTGAATATTACTACAACTGTCGCCACCATTAAACAGTTGGCGTTTGCTAACATCTCGTCATGCTCTAGGTCATTATGTTCACAATACCCATTTCTCGTTTCCAAGCAGTTCACTAATGAGCAAACAAAAAAACTCTAAACTGACATTACAAGATGTGGCCGATACCGCAGAAAGAATGGTGCCATGAGCTATGCAACTAGCAGATCAGCAGTATGCCTTCGCAATAAAAACCATTACTTAAAATATCTAATTTTCTTCTGTGTCCTTATTGCATTCAAGCCGTTCGCTAACGCTGTTGAATCTGCCACCATCCCAGACTTTGATAATTTAAGACCCGGCCTGTGCACCTATTTAAGCAATCAGCATGACAGTGCGCTGCCACTCGAATTAGCAAAAAATTATCATGTGCACTGGCTCACCAGTGACCAAGAGAAACTAAATGCATTTCGCGATGCAGCTCTGAAGAGAAATCAATACGGCCGCATAGTAGTTGATCATGCAAATCTCAAAGCACTCCCCTATGCTAACAACTTAATCAACTTAGTAGTTATTGAAGACTATAATGCTTTATCAAAAAATGGACTGAACATCAAAGAGATCATGCGCGTCGTCGCGCCATTAAATGCCGCGCTCATTAAAAATGCACCGAGTGACTTGAAACAACAACTGAGCAATGCTGGCTATGCAGATGCCACTCTAAATCAAAATAATAACTGGACGCAAATCATTAAAACTTGGCCTGAAGGAATGGATGAATGGTCGCACCCTGAATATGATGCCAGCGGTACATCTATTTCCAGCGACACGATCGCGCGTCCTTCAAATTCTGTCCAATGGATTGCTGGTTATCCAGGGCGCCACGAGCAGGCGCTTAGTCCACTACTCACTGCCGGTGGACGCATCTTTTCTTTTTCATTAGACGAAGGCATCATGGCTCGTGATGCATTCAACGGTTCCAAACTATGGCAACGTGATGCAGCCAAATGTTTAATTGCAACTGCCGATATTATATTTGTTCGACTCAAAAATCTCGGCCCGATTGTTGCTCTTGATCCAAAAACTGGTGACATAATCAAAGAATATACCTTTGGTAGCAGGAAATCTGCCTGGCCTCCTGCTGCTCGAACTATTTATCAGGATGGAGTACTTGTAACCGGCATACGAGAACGAATCGAAGCATATGATGTCAAAACAGGTGAAGAACTGTGGCGCCAAAACATAGCTGGTGAAAAACCAAAAGGCTTTAGCAAATTAGCACATTTTCAAGATATTAACAAAAAGCGCATCATTGGCGAAGGAAAAGTTTTTGTCACACTCAGCGAAAAAAAAGAATTTGTATGTTTTGATTTGAAGACAGGCAAAGAACTCTGGCGCGTACCTAATGAAGGCGATCGACTGGTCTGTTATAGAAAGGGCATCCTTTTTACACAGCTTATGACCAAAGGTTCAAATAATGAGGAAACGGTATTTAACGCCGCCTATTCAGCTAATGACGGAAAACGGCTTTGGCGTTATGACTACCCAAAAGTCTGGCATGGTGGCCACCCTCATAATGTGTTTTTGCTCAACGACTTGGTCTGGATATTAGCGGCTGTACCAACTGAAGGTGTAAAATTTAGCAAACTTCCTCAGGCCTGGCATGCCCTTGATACAAAAACAGGAAAACTCGTTCGCACCGTCGACTGGAAAAATACCAAACACTATTGCTATTCCGATCGTGCTACAGAACAGTATCTCATTGCCGGCGGCATTGATTTTCTTGATGTCGGTTCAGGTAAACACCATAAATTCTTTGCTGGTAAAGGCAGCTGCTCCTTTGGTCGTATGCCCGCAAATGGCATGCTATACAACGGACCCAACACCTGTCAGTGTTTTTCTCAGGTACGTGGTTTCACCGCATTTACCTACAATGATACAATACCATCTGCACAAAACCTCAAGCATGCTGTCATAACAGGCACTGGAAAAGCAGCAGCTGATATAAACGCCGAAGATGATTGGCCGGCGTTTCGCGGTGATTCTGGACGCAATGGCAGTAACATGATTAGTCTGCCCGATACACTAAAAGTCAAATGGCATGAAACTATTGATACTCGTCCCTCTAGTCCAGTAGCTGCATGTGGAAAAATATTTTCTAGTGCAATTGATCAGCACCAGGTTTATGCACACGATTTACAGAGCGGCAAAAAGATCTGGACTTTTACTGCTCATGGTCGAGTCGATTCGCCTCCTACCATCTACAAGGGCATGGCGTTATTTGGCTGCCGTGATGGCTGGGTTTATTGCGTCTCTTCTGCCACCGGTGCATTAATCTGGAGTCTCCAGGCCGCCCCCTATAAACGCTGGCTTGTCTGCAGAGAACAAGTGGAGTCGTCGTGGCCAGTGCATGGCAGCATTTTAATAGAGAACGATACTGCTTACTTTACTGCTGGCAGACATGCACAAGTTGACGGTGGTATTTTCTTTTACGCAGTAAATCCAAACAATGGAGAGCTACAATGGTGCAAAGAATTAAAGGGATCATTCGATGCTGAAGACAGAAGCGGCAATCTTAGCAATGATATCCTCATTTACGACAATGAACAGATTTACCTAAAAAAGGTTTCCTTTGACCCTAAAACAGGAAATAAAAGCAACAAAAAAGTCGGCCTCCATTCTGGTACCAGCGGTGGGTTTTTGACCGATGCATTTACATTACTCGGAGGTGGTCATGAAATGTACAGACGCTGGCGCTATATTAACACACAAATGAGCGGACTAGTCCTATCCTTTACCGATAATGAAATTTTCGGCATTGGACCAGAAATCGGGTCGAACTATTGGAAATTTAAAGCAGATGATCCACTACAAGTATTTTGTTGTACGAAAAAAGAAGGATTCAAAAATGTTCTGTGGAAATTCATGCTGCCACAAAATGTCTTACCAAAAGCGTTATTGGTCACAAAAAACAAAGTATATATAGCAGGGTCATTGAGAGATAAAAATGGTGAAAACGGCAAAGGCTTGATAAATGTCTACAATAATAACGACGGGAAATTAACGCAAAGCATCCCGATCGAATTTACACCACGTTTTGATGGATTTGCCACCGTAAAGGATCACCTGATCCTAACGGGCAAAAATGGAGAACTTGTGTGCCTCGGGGAATAAGCACAAAAGCCCTCAAGGCTATACTCGATTTATGAACTGCACATTCCAATGATTATTTGCATAACGTAGATGGCACAAACCCGTATTATTCAAATGAATATTTGAAACAAGTGGACTTTCTCTCAATAAATTCATTAATAAGCCGCTCGTAAAACCGTGACTGACCAGCAACATTGATTGACAATTCGACTGCACACATTGCATGACAAATTCATGGCATGCATGGATACGCGCCAGACCCTCACTATAGGATTCATGCTCTATAGGTCGCTTTCTCGGTCCGCTAAATAAATCATCTAATTCATCATTCATTTGAAACGATTCACAATTATAGTAATCGGCAACAATGTCAGTTGTTTTCTCATGCCAACATGCCTCAGCCAGCTCAGGGAGCAACTCAGCCTGACGACTATTTGCTTGTAAAAACGGTGCAATGGTCTGCATCGTCCTCAACAACGGACTACATATGACTTGTTCAATTGGCAATGCATCGAGTCGAGAAGCTAATGCGACGGCCTGTTGCTGACCTTTTTCAGAAAGGCTGTCGTGCAAATCGGTACTATAATCACCAGTCGCATTCCCCATCGACTCGGCGTGTCTGACAATATATAAATCCATATGCAAAGCATGAATATTTATTTAATAAGTAAATACTAAGCGCTAGCTCCCCTCATTGCGATTTGCGATAACAGCCACCAATAATGACCAGAAACACAAAACAAGATTTTGCAGTGGAAGCTGCAGCGGCGTCGGCAACATATACAGTAGAAAAACTACTGGTGTCCAAACAATCGTATTAGTAAATAAAATAGGAAACCAATAATTGCACCACCAGTTATCGCGCAAGCTGTGACGTAATCCTGGCCTACCACCTTCGATCCATGCATAGGCAATTGCGACACTCGCCACATCTATAACAGGAACGTAGATGCATTGATCAACAAATGATTTTATCGTTAAGGTTTGCCAATCAGCGCCTTGACCAAATAAATACGCCTGAATTTGATAGAGCGCATTAATCTCAACTCCCTTGAGTCCATAAAACAATAGCAGCCATGGCATTTGCTGCCACGCTCGTGGATGCAAAGACCAGATACCCATAACGATACCCGGTATAAGTGCCCCAGCTATAGCTGTTGAAATAAAAGCAAAGGTGTACGGTGCTGTATTTTTTACTTCAACAATGTGCAACATGAATGACTGCGCCGATTCATTGAAATACCACAATGAAATAACAATACTGGCGATTATCCAAATAATTATTCCAGGAATGATATTTTTCTGCGCCGCTACTTTTCCGCGTTGAAAAGCAGATGCCCACATACCTGTTTGGACTGGTGCAATGGATTGCATATCAGCGATTTAAATATAGGAAAATAATGGGTCGAATGATTCGAGGCGATGATCCAAATAGTGAGCTGACTTCTTCACTTTCTTCACATCGGTATCTTCAATATCATTGAGCATACGGTAAGCTAGATCAGTCATTTCTGCAATTGGTTGCACCTGTGAAATAACGGTCCATGGCAGGAATGATGCAACTGGTAAATCGTCAATGCCAGCCAAGCATGAAATTGCCAACTGCGATTGACTCAAAGCTTTGATGACACCCATCGAAAGAACATGTGAGGTAACAAAAATGCCATCCCAGCTTGTCTCACCTGCTTCAATTAATTCACTGACAACCTGTTCTGACTGATCACTATTAAAAACATTCAAAATAGGAACGCGATCAATACTTATCTTTTTACTGCGCATAACTTGTTTAAAACCGGCAAGCCGCTGTTTGATCGATGAGTCCTCAGCTGCACTCCCTATAATCAGAGGTCGCCTGCAGCCTTGTTTTAGCATGGCATCAGCCAATTCAGCAGCCGCTGTTTTATTATTAATGCCGATAAACGGACCTTTGTAAGATTTAGCCTGACGGTCAATCTGAACTATAGGGAAAGGATAATCACCTTTGAGCGAAGCGCTTTCTGAAACTGGTGAGATTATAAGACC
The DNA here is from genome assembly GCA_028280785.1 of Planctomycetota bacterium. Lineage (GTDB taxonomy): Bacteria > Planctomycetota > UBA11346 > UBA11346 > UBA11346 > JANQLF01. The sequence goes on along the minus strand of JANQLF010000299.1, from coordinate 24,160 downwards.
ATCAATTTGTCGTGAGGCCAGCAGAGCTAATGTTTCGTTTTCTCGTTCTAGCGATTCGCTGGTTGTACAAATAATTAAAGTCTGACCATTATCTTGGCAGTGTTGTTCCAGCTGTTGAATTATTTCTGTGTAAAAGGCATTGGTAATATCAGCCACCATAACGGCAATGGTACCACTACGTCGCGTTTTCAATGAGCGTGCAACCGTATTCGCAACATAGCCAAGATCACTAGCCGCCTTGAAAACTTTTTTAATAGTTTTATCCGCGTACTTATACTGATCGGTTTTCCCGTTTAGGATATTGGAAACAGTGCAAATAGAGACACCAGCTTTAGCTGACACATCTTTGAGTGAAGCCATAGTATTTCCTAAGCGAGTACTGCCATCTGCTGATACGCAGCTGCACGATTACTATTAACACGGTCCAGCGGGAAAAACGCCTGCTGATTGCCAAGCATAATTGCCGTGGCGATATCTAACCCTTGTTGTTCGCTAATATAACCGTCGTTAATTTCTTCAGACAAGGCAATGGTGATATGCTTGCGTGCATGCATGGCCATTGAGCATGCATGAAAAATGCCCGTATCACTGCCGTAAGCAAAAACTTTATTATACGGCAAGCCGTGGATGACCTGGCGCAGGAAGTTTCTGCCAGCTGGTGGATTTAATCCCCACATCCAGGACATTTCACCATACACATTGGTGTAATGCTTAAGCATGCTGACCGTTTCATCGAGGAAGGGCCAAGCACAGTGCAGCATCATAAAATTACATTCTGGATAACGGCGAACGATATCACATAAATTCGAAGGGCGACCATTTTCCTGTTGCATGAAATCATTACCGTCATTGTGACCGGTATGCAATTTCATCGGCAAGTCATACTCAATCGCAAATTCCACACCACGCGCCCAGCACCAATCACCCAAGCAGATGCGGTCTGCGCGATCAGCCTCGTCCTTGAGTACACGCTGCAGGGCCATGTCTGCCTCAGCATCACTGCGCTCCTGCCAGCACAAAGTGCGCTGGTAACCATGCTGTGATTTAATAGCAATAGCAAAAGGAGCAAAACGTCTGCAGATTTCAACCATCGCCTGTTTCAATGTTTCAATGCTAGTAACAGTAATATCAGAGTTCTGCGCAATTTGTTCGACATTAATAATACCGTTACTGAAATTCCACCAGCTTAAATCACAATGGAAAAAATCGGGGTTGTCGCGACCATAATCAGGCAGTACATCTTTAGGATTTTTAGTCAAAATATCACTTTGGGTGTGATGGATGTTGGCAACGTTATGCATCAAGTGATAAGCACCCGCGGGATTGGCATTCTCGTTAATAAAATCCTGCGCTTTATGTAATGACGCCGCGGAAAAATCCTCGATGCCAATAAAGTCAGTCATCAGGATGCGATGTCCTTCAGAAAACCCCGTTAGCTCGATTTTTTTGAAGGCTGCCTCGGCCATTGGTCCACGTTCTTCGAAGCTGAGTTTCGAATTCCACATGGTGTGCAAGTCGTCGTAGCTGTAGCCGGCATTGCGTAAATCTGCGATAGCATAGCCACCCACCAACAGATTCAGCGCATCCACGGGATTAGTATCATTAATATGCGAATGCGTGTCGCTCAATGGTGTTTTAAGAATGTGTTCACGAAGGTTTTCGTTAATGTGTTTCATGGTATTACCTTTAATTAATTAAAATGTGTTTAACCGCCAAAATCGAGATTGTACATCTGGCGACGGTTGCGGTCAGCGCTATCGGCGAGTTGTTTTTCACGGGCTTCGGCTTCCCACTCCGTAATCGCGATGCCACGAGTGCGCACATCACGATCTGGAAACGAGTCAAATCCCTTACCAGTTAATCGTTGGTACCAATAAGCAGTGCTCGACCAGTCTTCACTGCGATTGGATTCAGTGGTGTTTAGCCATGCATGATCTTTGCCAGTGGCGCCAACCTGGGTGTGATCAACGCGCAGATCATTGCTGAAATAAATAGGGTCAAGCAGATGGAAACGATAGGAATTACAAAAGTATTTATTATTCATTTCCGGATGGATGACCTGATAATTGGAACCAGCGTAGGGACTTTGATGTTCGCCCAATCCCCAAGCAGATAAAAACCAATCCGACCAACCAGTACCAATTATACTCGGCATCGGCTCATCACCGTCGATGTAAAAACGGAAATCACCCTCACGCCAAGTACCGGCCTGTTGCGGCAGGGCACTTAAGACGGAACCAATATAAACACCTGGTGTACCCTCAGTCTGCATGAGCGTATAATCGCTTCCAATCGGCGGCATATCACGGCGGAACTGAGCATGGAAATAACCAGTATCATCATCGACTTGATCACCAAGTGTGTACATGATCTGATAATATAAATTCACATGATCGTTAGTGCGATTGTCAGGTCGCTCTACTTCAGGTCGATCATTTTCAAAAGTAATCCGGCAATGCTTAGCAAATGGCATTTGAAAATAACACCAAAAACCCTTGCCTTCACTAACGCCAACGACAGGAGTATTAAAATGTGCAGTACGGCCATGAGATAAACCGAAAAAATCACCGATCGGCGCTTCAACGGATGGGTAATCGTTGTGATCATAATAAACGCGAATAATAAAATTACGCAGGCTTTCTGGATCACGATCACGAACGGTAAGCCAAATGTTACGGACCATGCCTGGCCCTTCGATATCGGCGATACATAAGGTTTCACCGACTGGTAATTTTTCTACGGAGTGATTCCATTCTTTAAGAGCACCGCCTTTGGCACCAGTGGGATTTTGGCAGGATATAGAGCGGGACTGTAAGTCTTTGAGCTGGTAGAGGTTCGAGCTTGGAAACATTGAAAAATAGGTCCTTGTATGCGGGGCGTGTTGAAAACAGGTCTTGCGTTGCTTGTGCGATTCATTATGTAAACGTTTATATTACGTCAAATACTAGTTTTTTTAAGGATCCATCATGAATACAAGTATGCCCACAATCAGCCCAAATGAATTTAAACAGCGTTTTCAACGCGCCCAGAAATTGGTCCAAGAGCACCAATTAGATGCTGTACTGGTCAATTCCAATGAAGCCGAATTTGCAAACGTGCGTTACTTCAGTGACTACTGGCCCATATTTGAAACCGCCGGAGTTATTATCCCCGCCTCCGGAACCGGCACATTATTAATCGGCCCCGAAAGTCAGACCTTTGCCGAAGATCGTAGCCAAATTGAACGAGTTCGTTTAATGCGCGAATATCGAGAACCCGCAGACCCAGACTATCCTGATATACAAACCAGTAATTACCGTGAGGCATTTGCAGAAAGCGGCGTCACTGCACCACGACGCATTGGCATCGCCGGTAGTCTTGTCACCACCTTGCCAATGATTGACGGATTACGCCAAGCATTTCCAGATGCAGAAATAATTAATGCCGATCATATCATGACCACATTGCGCAGTATTAAATCAGAAGACGAAATAGCCTGTCTTGGCCGTGCGTTTTCAATTGCCGAACAGGCCATCGGCACCATTCTCGAATCTATTAAACCCGGTATGACTGAATTAGAAGTTGTCGGCATCGCCCAGCGTGAAATTTATGCCAATGGTGCAGAATATGAAGGCATGCCGCAATACGTCTTTGCTGGCAAAAATACCACCCATGCCATTTCACGCCCAACGCATCGCATCCTCGAACACGGTGATCTTGTTCAATTAAATATTTCCGCACGCGTCAATGGCTATTCATCTGGCGTCGGCCGTCCTATTGTTTTAGGCAGTATGACAGATGCGCAGCGCGATCTCATAGAATTTGCACGCGAAGCCCACGAAAAAGTTATGGGATGGTTGGCTACAGGTGTTAACGCAGGCTCGGTCGCCCAACAATATAAGGACTTCTTTATTCAAAATGGCCACGCAGATAATTTCCTCTATGGCCCCTGCCACGGTCTTGGCATGATTGAAGTTGAACCACCATGGATGGAAACCAACAGCGACTATAAATTGGAAACGAATATGTGCTTTAACGTGGACACGTTTGCGTACCGCCATGGCGAATTTGGACTGCGCTGGGAAAACGGCGTTGTGATTAAGCCAGGTGGTGTCGAACGGCTCTCAAATGTACATATGGAATTGTTAGAAATTACCTGATAAGTACGTAATTATGATTCATTGCAATAAATAGGAAATGCCTACAACCCTAGGCATGGGTGACCAATTTACTGTACAACTTAAGCCACTGGCTGAATACATACAACCTGCTAGTAAGCACCATTTATTCGACGATGGCAATTTACTTCTCGATTTCGACAAGGCTGCATTCGGCACATTGGTCATTCAACTACCTACAAACCACCAATTAACACAGATAAGTGTCCACCTTGGTGAGGTTTTAAACTCTGAAGGTCGCGTAAACCGAAACCCGGATGGCTGCATTCGCTATAAACATATCACGCAAAGCCTCGAGGCAGGCCAAAACGAAGTTCGTTTAATTATACCCGCTGATCAACGCAATACCGGAGCAGGCGCTATTCACATGCCACCTGAAATAGGTGAAGTTTTGCCCTTTCGTTATGCTGAAATAGAAGGCGCAGAACACATTGATCCACAAAGCGTCGAACAAATTGCTGTGTTTTACCTCTTTGATGACAGTGCCGCTGAATTTGAATCATCCGATGATGTTTTAAATGCAGTTTGGGATATCTGTAAATACAGCATTAAGGCCACCACATTTTGCGGTGTTTACGTTGACGGTGATCGCGAACGCATCCCCTACGAAGGCGACGCCTACATTAATCAATTAGGTCATTATTGCACTGATCACGAATATGATTTTGCTCGCTATAGTCACGAATATTTATTACAACATCCCACCTGGCCAACAGAATGGCAATTGCATACGATTTTAATTGCTTGGGCTGATTATCTTTATTCTGGTGAAACCGCTTCTCTTGAAAAATTTTACCCCCTACTGAAAGCAAAAACCTTAATGGGTCTTGCTCGAGAAGATGGGCTTATCAGCACTGAATCTGATTTATGTACAGAGGAATTCGAACGTAGCCTTAATTTCCACAACGACTCTTACATATTTAAACATGGCTTACGCGATTTAGTTGATTGGCCACCTGGCTCATTTACTCAAGGCGGTGTGGGTGAACGCGATAATCATGAAATGCTGCCGATAAATACGGTTGTCAATGCATTTCACTATCACTGTCTGCGTTTAATGGTGCGCATCGCCCAAGTCAAAGGCTGTAATTCAGATGTCGCCTTATTCGAAGAACGAGCAAATCTTGTATTTCAATCGTTTAACCGCGTTTTATTCGACTCCAAAAAAGGTATTTACATTGATGGCGAGGGATCGTCGCACGCGTCCCTGCACAGTAACATGTTTGCGCTCGCATTTGATTTAGTTCCTACTGAACATCAAAGTACAGTTGTCGATTTTGTTCGCAGTCGCGGCATGGCCTGCAGCGTTTATGGTGCTCAATTTTTACTTGAGGCACTTTACATAGCTAATGATGGTCAGGCTGCCCTCGAATTAATGCGTGCGCAAGATGATCGCAGCTGGTGGAACATGATTAAAGTCGGGTCGACCATTACACTCGAAGCCTGGGATCATAAATACAAAAATAATTTAGACTGGAATCACGCCTGGGGCGCTGCACCAGCAAATATCATCCCTCGTTACCTCATGGGCGTTCAGCCAAGCAGCCCTGGCTTTAAAAACGTACACATTAAACCGCAACCTGGTGATCTCAGGAATGCGCGATTACGCCACCCTACCCCACTTGGTCCAGTTGAAATCGAGTACATTCAAAATAAATCTATTTCGATTGAAATCCCTCACGGGATGACTGCAGAAATCGACTTATCTCTGTGCACGCCTCAACAATGGTCATTCAACAACAAAACAGAAAATACATCCAAGATTAATTGCAAAGCAGGCAAGCACCTCTTCACAGCAACATAAATATATTTAATTACCCTCTATCAAATTTGGGCAGCTTCCATTTCGACCATAATAACGAACAGTGCTCACCAGCATTCATTTTCTGATAGTAAACAGTAAATAAACTGCCGTCTGCCATTTCAACAGTTGCTGGATAACCGAGGTCAGGATCGGGGCCATCATCGCGTATAATATAATCATAATCCCAAGTTTGTCCCTCGTCATGACTAAATGCTACACGTTGTCCGTAATTATCCTCACGTCGTGCATAAGTTAAAACTAGGACACCTGATGAATGTCGCATAATATGTGGCGGTACAGCATGAAATCCCAATGCCTGTGCCGTTGACCAGGTTTTGCCGCCATCTAGTGATTCTGTTTGCATGATGCTCGTGTCAGGAATACCAAAGTCCGTTATTGCATGCCCGCCGCGACAATTCTGGACACGAATAAATCCAATTAATTTACCCGACGTTAATTCTACAACGTGCGGCTCGTAATAATTTTCTGTTTTTGTGCTTGTGGCTAAAGGTACGCCGCCAAGTTCTATCCAATCCTGCCCATCATTGGTGCTCAGAAATGCTGCGATATCTCCCTCTCGATGCTCACGCAAATTGGTATAGCGCTTACCCAAATATATTAAATTTCCATTTGCCAATTTTATCGGTCCATGCGGCGCTGTCGCTGGTACGCGTATTGGCTCACCCCAATTTGCTCCATTATCATCACTACGCATGCACCAGGAACCTAAGTGTTCATTGACTAATTCATCAGTCCAAGATTCCAAAGTCTCACCCCAGGCACTTCTTTCCGGGTTATTTTTATTCCAATATTGACGAGTGTCAGAGGTGAACCATGTCACTAAAACTTTATTATCACCCAGATTGACAACACCCGCATCACGATCGTCGATTGGAGAATCATTAATTACCCGACTCTCAGACCAGCTTAGTCCATGATCATCACTTACATTTATTACGGTTTTGCCCCATGGGCATATGTGTGCTGTTCGCAGGCCAGAGCTCGCAACTAGCAAACGGCCATTATCTAATCGAGCTAATGATGGCCATCCAAAATACCCCAGCTCTTCATCTGGGCAGCTTGCCACCACGCCGTGTTGAACGTCTAACTGTAGGTTCATTTGTTTATGTTCCTGTTGCGATACTACATTTTCAAGGGTCATGATATTCCTAACGGATTCCCTGTGTTTTTGCCAAATTACCGATCCAGCATTGAACCAGAACCTTGACATCGATCCATTTGTTATATTGTCATATAATATAACTACAAGGGGGAATCGTGACAACACCACTCAAACGAGTCAGCGCTAAAGATGCAGTGATCAATTATATCGAAGAATATATTACCGAGCACTCACTAGAGCAGGGTATGCATCTCCCTTCTGAAGAGGAATTAGTAAAATCCCTAGGCGTCAGTCGCAGCATCGTACGCGAAGCTCTACAATACTTTAAAACCCTCGGTATTATTGACAGCAAGCCTAAGACTGGTGCTTATATTAAACAGCTTTATCCGCAAAATCCTTTTGCTGGTTACATGCCATTTTTAAAGAATAGCAAAGAGCGCATTCAGGAAATTGGTCAATTACGCATGATCGTTGAGATTGGTATCATCCCCCTACTCCTACAAAAAGTTACCAATGAAGACCTTAGCGAATTGGATGAAATAATTGCCCAAATGGATACCTGTCGAACACGCGACGATATGCATGAGCTCGAAATTGCCTTCCACGGCAAATTATTAGCCATAGTCGATAACAACATATTAAATGGCCTCAGACCCTTACTGCTCGAATTCTTTGACACCATTGCCGACGTCTTCAATAAATCAAATCCACAGACGCTGAAGCGAACAACTGATGAACACCGATCAATTGTAAAAGCCATTCGGAGTAAAAAAGAAGATCAAGTCATTAAACTTGTCAAAGAACACTACTCTCATTATATCAATCTAAAGTAATTGAGGTAAAGTCATGCGTAATAGCAATGTACTAAAAAAATTAAACAATGGTGAACCTGTAATGTGTATCGCCAATCATTATGCAGTACCAGATATGGTCGAAATGATGGGCTACATGGGCATAGATGTGGTATGGATTTGCAATGAGCACATGGAATTAAACCCGGAAAAAGTCAATGAGTTTGCTCGTGCCGGCAGAGCAGCTGACATCGATATTATGTTGCGAAAGACATGGACCACTCATTCCGATTTAATTCGGCCACTAGAAGCTGGCGTTAATGGGTTGATGGTGCCATTTTGCAAAACTGCTGCAATGGCACGTGACACCGTTTCGCACATTAAATTTCCACCACTTGGCAAGCGCGGCATGGATGGTGCCAATGCCGACGCGCGTTATGGGCTGGTAACGCGTGAAGAATATTTTCAACACGCTAACACTGAAAACTTTTTAGTGATGCAAATCGAAGATCAGGATGGCGTCGATAATGTTGAAGAAATAGCCGCATGTGACGGAGTCGACATACTCTATGTTGGGCCAGGTGACTTAAGTAATAATCTAGGTGTCCCAGGCGAACCGAAGCACAAACTTGTTCAAGATGCGATTAAACGCACCGTTGCCGCCTGTGAACGCAATGGAAAATATTGCGCCACCTCCGGGTTTGATGGCGAATACACAAAAATGCTTCTGGATTGCGGTGTTAAATTCCTAGCCGTCGGTAGTGATTATGGCATATTTAAAACTGGCATTGAACAAATGATCAATGAATTCGAAGCCAATACTAAAAATACACTCGCTATTTCATAAACATCTTATCAGGAACAAATAATGGATCAACAAACTCTGGAACCATCTACCTTGGTCCTCAGTTTACCCAATTCGGACAACAATCCACGCAACTCAGAAGGTGCATTTATCACCTTAAACGATGGGCGAATTATGTTCGCCTACTCACGTTTTACCGGTGATGATTGGAATGATCACGCATCAGCAGATATCGCAGCACGCTACTCCTCTGATAACGGAAAAACTTGGACTGAAAACGACGAAATTATCGTGCCAAATCAAGGCGACTGCAACATTATGAGTGTTTCATTCCTACGCTTACACGATAGCTCAATTAAATTATTTTATTTAGTCAAAAATAGCCTACTGGACTGCCGCACTTATCAACGTACATCACATGATGAGGGCAAAACATGGAGCGACGCGTCCTGCTGCATTCCAGCGCCCGGTTATTTTGTTGTTAATAATGACCGCATCGTTCAGTTAACAAATGGCCGAATAATTATTCCAGCCGCATACCATCGAGCAAAAATTATTTCTGATGATATCTACAAATCAGCAATTGATGGGCACAGCATTGTCATGTTTTTTTACTCAGATGACAGTGGTGCAAGCTGGTACGAATCTGAAAATTGGTTAGCCCTACCACAACCGAGCGGTTCCGGCCTACAAGAACCAGGCCTTATAGAATTAAAGGACGGATCTTTATATGCATGGGCAAGAACCGATATCGGCCAACAATGGGAGATGCGCTCAACTGATAAAGGCGAAAATTGGTCTGAGCTTCAAAAGTCTCGGTTTACCTCACCCTGCTCGCCACTGTCATTAAAGCGAATCCCATCAGATAATAATTTACTTGCCATTTGGAATGATGTCAGCGAATTGAAGTCAGATTCGCAATCAAGCTGGGGAAGAACACCACTATCAGCAGCAACAAGTACCGACGAGGGTAAAACCTGGAGTCCATCTCAACACATCGAAACGAATCCTGATCATGGCTATTGCTATACTGCCATTCATTTTGTCGATGATGCGGTATTACTTGCCTATTGTTCAGGTGGTGGGGAATCTGCAGTGTTACAGGATTTAACTATGCGCAGGATTCCGCTTACATGGTTTGATTCATGAATAATTTATTCAGAAAGCCACTTTAATGCCATATCTAAACCTACAAATGCACTAACTTCATATCCTTTATTACATAAAACCCAAGCACCAAAATCAGAACCGTCAGCTACGGCAGCGTTGAGATCAACCCATGCCCATTTTATTCCAATTGGCACTCCAACCTGTTCGGACATTTCACCCATATCATAATTTTCATTCGTACTTAAACTATTATCTAATTTAGCTAACGTTAATATTTTAAAGCAGTCATATTCTTTACATGCTGACAATGTACGCTTAGCTAATTTCTAGGGAATCTGGACCCTGATATTGGACCAGGACATAATGATCTTTTTGCTCAATCGAGACATCTAATTCCATATTCCGACATTCCTTATCAAAATTCTTAATATACTGATACTTATTCCAGTATACTTCTAAATTTTTTAGTCGGGTGCCATCTCCTTATATAATGACCACGCAAAACCAACGCCCAACACGATTATAAGATTAAGCACCCAGCAAATGCTTAAAATATAAGCAACATGGTTTCACCCAGGATGTGTTGCCAATTTTTGGCAGATTCGACCAAACATGACGAAAACATCATGACAGAACCACAATTTTAGATAAGTACACTCGGAGTAAATAACATAAGTATATTATATATAATCACTTATGATACAAATCTTTTTCGTAAAACTGGCACTCCACTTGCTCGACTACTACTAGCCCAGCAAAGCAAAGGATCCCATCATGCCCAAGTATACCAACACCATCCTTGTCATGATCACGTGTTTGTGTGCCAGTTGTGGCGGCGGTGCATCGTTGACCAAAAACATAAACACCAATGTCTCACCAACCATCAACACCAGCTCCACAATCAACGTTAATGAGAATACGATTAATGTAACCAATATCAGCGCCAGTGATCACAACGGCGATGATTTGCTCTTTAGCATTAGTGGCGGTGACGACGCGTCGCTGTTTAGCATTAACGAAAATAGCGGTGCATTACTATTTAACACAGAACCAGATTTTGAAAATCCTGTTGATGCCAATACCGATAATCTTTATGAAATAGAAATTACTGTCAGTGATGGTCAATTAATCGATACGTTAAGCACTACCATATCTGTTAATAATGTTGCTCTAAGCAAACTGTGGGACAAACAATATGGTGGAACAGAAGCAGATGTATGTCGCGGAATCGTTGCGAGTGACGATGGCGGCTTCGTAATCGCCGGACACAGTCACTCTGATGCAGATGGAAACAAATCTCAGGATAGTCGCGGGTATTACGACTTCTGGCTTGTTAAAATAGATAATAATGGAGACAAAATATGGGATAAAAGGTTTGGTGGCCAATACGACGAATATTGCAATTCAATAATAAAATGCAGTGACGGAAATTATTTGCTCGCAGGATATACAACATCTCCCGCCGGAGGAGATGTTAGCGAAGTATCACGTGGCAATCGAGATTTTTGGTTACTTAAAGTAGACAATGATGGTAATAAAATTTGGGATAAAAGATATGGGGGTTCTGGTTTTGATGACGGAGTTGCCGTCTTCGAGCATAGCGATGGCACAATTGTCATTGCAGGCTGCAGCAATTCTGGAATAAGCGGTGATAAAAGTGAAAGCTTACGAGGTTTTTATGATATTTGGGCCGTTAAAGTAGATAGTAATGGCAACAAAATATGGGATAAAACATTTGGCAGTTCAATGTACGATTGTTGCCTCTCTCTACATATTTACAGTGATGGAGCTATTGTCCTTGGTGGCTTTGGTGCATCTGGAATAGACGGGGATCGAACAGTGAATTCATGGGGTTCTCACGATATGTGGATCATAAAAGTTGATAGTAACGGCAATAAAATTTGGGACAAACGGTTTGGCACAGGATCCGCAGATTATTGTCGCGACATAGCTCCATGCGACGATGGCGGCCTCTTAATGATTACGGAAAATTATTCTGGGATATACGGAGATAGGAGTCAAGCAACTCGAGGAGGATCTGATTATTGGATCATAAAAATTGATAATAATGGCAACAAAGTTTGGGACAAACGGTTTGGTGGATCCGAAAATGATATAGGCCAATCGATAGCGACAAATATCGACGGAAGCTTTATCATTAGTGGAATCAGTCACTCTGGTGCTGATGGTGATAAAAGCGAGCCTTCTCGTGGTGGACCTGACTATTGGATGTTAAAGATTGACAGTGTCGGTAACAAAATTTGGGATAAAAGTTTTGGTGGAGAACATTGGGAATACTCATCCTATACTGGTGGATGTGTAATAGCCAACAACAATGACGGCTTTATCTTGGTTGGCGACAGCACCTCAAATAGTGGGGCCGACAAGAGTGAAAATTTGTATGGCAATAACGATTTTTGGATTATCAACTATGGTGAAGGATCAGAAGAAATACCCCCCACCATTCTCGCTCCAAGCGGAATTACGCATAGAACTAATGCACAAAAGATAAAACACAGCACTGCTATGTTTCTACCAACACCTTAAATATGTTTCAAAATATTTAATTTTTTTTAACCCGAAAACAAGATTTGATAACATGCTTCATCTGCCTTGTCGGACTCTCGGCACACAGGTATGGCAAGTCTGAATGCGCTATGCGCTTAATCTCGGTATCCGAATCGCTTTCACAGGTGATGGACAAGGTCGTTTCCTGCATACGAATCTGATGCGAAAGATCACTAACCTGCGTATATGCAGCATTTTTATCAAAGTGAAATAGGACTTTGATTGGGAGTGGTTTACTTAACTGCACTTCATCAATTACAGATACAACAGGACCATTATTTAACTCGACTCGAAACATACGTTTATGTTCTTCAATGTGATTATAAGCACTCTTAATCACGCAGGTAAATTGAATAATTTCTCCATCGTTGATGAGATCGATCACTTCACAGCTATTATCTAATTCACGCTGCCCCTCACCGTCAACTAATATACAATTATGTCCTTCGGTACTGGCATGATAATATTTTTCACGATTTTCAAAAAATCCGTCTGGGTAGGCCATAAATACACCCAACTCCGTTATTAATGGCTGCCCATTATACCACAGAATAAAATTACCGAGATCAAAATGTGAATGCGTTTGTTGATTAGAGCCACCACGCACAGCTAGGAATAATGCCGAAGGATCAGTTTTATGTGAACGTGCCACCACCCAACCGACATCAAAGACTTTCAGTATGGGTGGCGCATCATTAGCACTGCTGCTTTTTAATTCCGGATCGTAAGCGATGAACGCAGCTGGAGTAAATAACGCTTCAGGCTCAATCGCCGCTTGCGCATCAAGGTCACCACAGCGAGCTGCCAACATGGCAAAGCATTCACTAAAGCCATGTTTGGGACTGACTCGACAATCACCAAAGGACATGACAAACTGATCGCCTAAAATACCAGCAAGTGGAAACTGCGCGGTGTTTTTAAGAGCAGGTAATGTTTCAATCCACTCGCATACACCCGTATCAACAATCGATTGTGGCAAACAATGTTTATTAATACGCAATGCATCCAAGAACATCAAAGCCTTTTTAATGCCGTAAATCCAATAGCCGCCAGCCTCTTCCATAGAACCATCGGGGAATATCCAGTCCAGATAACGCTTCATATGAAAGATCGACGCATGCAATGTTTCCAACCACAGTTCAGATCCATTACAAAATAAAATCGCCGTTAGACCAATATTAGCATTGGTTACCGATACCCAATTATTAATCGGTCCATCTTGCTTATACCAGCCCATATGATGTTCATGATCATAAAGTAAGCCACGAGCACTGCGTTCTTCCAGAATTTCGACTATCTGCTGATGCTCAGTTTCGCTTATACAGTCTGCACAAAAATCTAAATAATAGGTCCATACCAAGGTTATAAACGAAGATATTAATTCGACCTTACGGCCATCTGGTGAAAACTTAGGCGTCGTCCAGGTCGACATAGCAAGCGTTGGCCACAATAATTCTTTGGCAAAATCGGCGTAGCGCTGTTCTTGAGTAATGAAATAAGCAAAGCACGCCTTAAACGCGGGGCCAAGTGACTGCTCAAGGTCTTGCCCCTCCTTACTCACGGTACTTTTGGTGCCAGAAAAAGTTACAATCTCTTCGTCGAGTATTTGGTTAAAACTGTCCCAGGCTGGTCTCAGATCAGTTAAACATTTGTCACGGATTACTTGATGCTCATTGTCAGCAATGAGCAAACGAGGCTGAGTAGACATTTAATATTTTCTATACTTAAGACGAAACTATTTGCGCAAAACCTAAACGTAACCAGAAATCCTGAAACTGATCAGTGTTGGCAAAACGAACTTTCACTTGGCCCTCTTTATTAATTAATCCTGCACTTATTTCGGCCATTCCAGGCTTAAATGATGCATCGACGCCAAATTGCCGTTCAACAATCGTATCACCGGGTAACCATTTACGAATATCCTCATCGGTTACACGAATAATCTGCTCGTTATCGCCCTGACGAACACGAATAGCCAAGTCATAAGAATGGTAAATTGGCGCTACACCAATGTTCTCGATCCATGCCTTAAATTTCCATTTGCCACCAGGCTGCATATTCAGATCAAACATCGCTTGTCTAAAGACAAAGCGATAACCTAAATGCTTACAGAAATAACGAAATTTGTCTAACCACGGTTCAGGTAATGCCGTGTATTTTGGCATGAGGTAGGTCGCATGAAATTTAAGACCTTGCTGAATTATAAAATCTATATCACCACCGGCATTGTACCAATCCATCGGCACACCACAGCTCTCTAAATGTATAGGCGCCGTCTTCCATGCATCCTGGGCGCCTGCATTATAAACCTGCTCTGGATAGCAGTCGTACATGTGGTTAAAACTCAATGAGCGAATAACTTCAGCACTACCGGGATTGCGTGCGTCACCAAAACAATCACAACGCCAACCACTGCCATGCTTTAAACCAACAGCAAATTGATCACCACCAATAAGCGCCAAGCGCGGTGTCTTTTTAAATGATTCGGACCAGACCTGATTAAATTTTTCAATCTGCTCTACACTACAATCACCTGCACCCTCGCCCCATGGGCCAATAAAGGTAATATCAATGCTCTCAATGAGTGGGTTATCATCATAACGTGCAGCAAATGCTTTAATCACATTGCCCCAGTGTTCTAGATAAACCGGACTATCATGGTCTGGAACCGTTTGATCTAAGGTTTTATTATGATTTTTGATCATCGGACAAATATCAGCAAACCACTCAGGCACTTGCGGCTGCTTCGAAGAACCAAAAGCCATTAAACGTACGGCTAAAGTTTGCTTACGCTCTTTACAAAGATTAAGAGCACGGTCGATCATTGAAAAATCATAATTGCCCTGACTCGGCTCGAGTTCGCGCCAAAACCAACGACAATAACTCACCGTCGTACACAAATACCCTTTTGCCCAGTGCGGATAATGAAAGCGATGAATATTGTGATTGCGCACCTTTTGTAATTCCTCAAGGTGCAAACGGTCCTCCTCTTCATCAACTAAGGGTCCTTCTTCGCTCCAAAAATTACCAGGATATAATGCTTCACCGTTAAAATGTTGGAACGTACACAAACCTTTGTGCGGATTGCCCAAATAATCGGAGCTTTCTGTTGGTCGGACGCGCATCACAGTTTCAGCCATTACTCTCTTCCCTTCCAACAGTTTAATCTCAATTGACGAGAATCCAACGTCGGAGCCAATTGTATCAAAAGCATACCAGTGTATTGAATTATTAGCTGGCATACTTGGATTGACCAATTGTTTAATCACTTAGCATGCATGTGTTCTAGCAATGAAGCAGAAGGATAGTTTATGTTAAAAATCATCGTTAGTATGACTGCACTATTATTACTTAGCATAACCATACATGCAGCGGATGAAGCAGTTCAATCCAAAGCCCTCAATCACTGCATACACGTCACTCTCAACAGCATCAGCCACGCAGAAAAACAATTACCAGTCATGCAAAAGGCCGCTGAAGCTGCTGCAAAAAGTTGGATCGCAAGCAACGAAATTTATACCGCCGGAGACCCCTGCGCGACTGATGAATTATTCTATCGTGCCGGAGGCCTGATTGGCTTAAAACGCGTCGGTCCCTATAACCGAGAATTTAACGGCATTCAAAGACGTTGGAATAAAGTCGCTAAAAAATCTGTTATTATCTATAGCATGCACCGTAATATCAATCCAGATGTCTTATTATTCGAGAATCTGCGTGATCTCAAAGCGCGTGGAGATGTAATCATCTTCTTTGGTTCAAGTAAATGGATGGCTTGTCGTAGAGTCGTTAGTGAACTCAGTAAGAAAAAAGGCTTTTTCTTTATCGACACCGGCATTGATCAACATGCAACATTCAAAACCGATAAAAGTATTAAATATGGCGATTATGGCGGCATGGCCACCACGGTGCATGCATGGGCATTTACTGCTGAATTAATTGCCGCTTGTACGCGCTTAGGTAAAACGCCTTGCATTTGGCCAAGCGGTTCTATTCCTCAATATGAAGCATGGGAGAAAAAATATCAAACTGCTAATTTTCATGACGTCATAAATGTAAAACCAATAGAGCCCTTAAAAATGGGCAAGGAATTTTTGGAAATACTAAAACAACAAGTACAAGCTTGTGCTGATGCCAGCGATCAACTAAGAGCTGGTGCCAAACTCTTAGCAAAATGTCCTGCTGATAAGGCCGTTTATACCATGGTCGAATCACATCTACTCGCCAATGAAACGCGCTTCCCCAAACAATTACCAAATTGGATTTTAGCACAACGCTACTGGCGTTGGCGTAATGTCGCACCAACACTTGAAGATGGTGATTCGATTTACTGGCTGGGTAATTACAATTGGCCAAAACACGTAGAAGACCAAGCCTTAAAAAACAATCACCCATTGGTTGGCGTTAGTCTCTATGGACCAAAACAAAATGCCAAACATATAGCCATGCATACGCCAGAAAATGAATCAGCTGAAGGCAACGCCTTTATCGATCTTACAACACAACTGGATCCTGTGGGTAGCTTGCCGAACACGATGACTTGGGTTCGTGCACCATGGCAATACCCAGATGGTGTAGTTAAAATTGATAACTACCCACTCCCTGCGTGCCCAACCAGTAGCATCATTCAAGGTGTATTATTGTGGGGTATGGTAGGTGAAGTTTTAGCATTACAGGGTTACTAAATCTGTAATCACCACTAGTTCACTGTAGACTTTGGACCACTTATAAGTTAATCTCCCTCTCTATGCGTATTTCAACAGCTACCTTGGTATTGACCCTTTGCTTCACGGCCTCTCTGGTTGCTGAAGAAGCAACATTGCCAACTGCTGTACAGAAATCTGAAGCTACATTCAAAGAGGAAGTAACTAAAATTTCGAAAAAAGTTGAAAACGATCTCAGCGAAGCAAAAGAGAAATACATCAAAGCACTTGAACGTGAAATGAAAAATGCAACGCGTAAAGGTGATATCAAGACTGCGATCGCTATACGCGATATTGTTAAAAAAATGCAGTCCCCAAGCGAAACATCAAATAAAGATACTGGTCGCGAAAAGGCTGTCACTGATTTGTTCGGTGAGACGCATATCTATACGCAACCAGACAACAGCACCCCTCTCTTGCTCGATGATTTAAGCATCTATAAGTGGCGAGGTGGCAAACCCGCCATTCATAAAGAACAGGTTAAAGAAGGTAGTGTCGCTTTTATACCGACAGGTAATAATCATACTGTATTTGATAAACCTTATTCTATAGGCAAGGGCGAAGGAAAATTTACTAAAATAGCATTCGATGTTTATTTAACCGAAAAAGAAAAATGTCTTAACTTTCAACTAAATATTAATGGAGGCTGGAACTATCGCACTGGCCTTGATGGCAGAGCGAAATACTTAGGTAAATTAGCCTATCCACGCAAAAGAAATATATGCAATCTAAAGGTTGGCGAGTGGCAGACTATTGAGATTGATTTTTCAAAAGACTTCAATGCAAAACCTGGGTCCACATTCAACGCCATGGCCTTTTCTGCAAAAGGCCATGAGGGTCTCATCTACGATAATGTGCGATTAATAAGCGAATTAGAAGAATAACTCTTTTACTGTGGATTTCTTGGACCAGCTGGATAAATGATAAATTGATTGTGAATAAAACGGATTTCTATGTTATGGAAATCTTCAAGTGCCTGAAAATAATCTATAATATTATCATAGTCTAATATATTGAGCCCAGTTTTAACCTCCTCCAATTGGCTCGCACCAGCTGCAAATGTATACCCGTATGCACCGTTTGGTAAATCACGCGATAGGTCGTTGCTGGTACGATAAAACACCCAACGCAACCCAACGTTGGCAAATCCTTTCGTTTTAGGCAGATAATCAGGATAAATAGCTGACTTCTCGTCTTTGTATTTTAGATTAGCCAAATCGTTAAATTGTGGGTCTTTTAACAGCGCCTCCATTGTTTCACCGGTATGCGCAACCGTGCTCTTTGATTTTTCAATTAAGATGTGATCAGCATATTCAGTCCACATAACACCAGCAGCTATACACAGTAAATGCATGGCATCTTCAGCTGTATTGCCGCTGCTTAAGGCAAAATGCAAGCGCTCACCGTGTATATCATCCTTTGTCATATTTCCATGATAGCGAATACGCAATGGCCCTGTAAAGCTCTCTTGAAAAGAACGCAAGACATAATCTAAAGACACGCGATGGTGCAGGCTATATTGAATCTGCCCTATTAGTATTTTTCTCCAATTAGCGTTAAACGCTTCGTTGCTTTTATCGATATCTATAATTTGCACTGTAAAGGGTAATTCATTCATCTTGGCTTCACCCTGACCGTGATGTTCTGCTGCTACATCACCCTTAACACCATCCGATAAATCTGGTATTTCTTCACCTGTTGGCCAATAATAAACAGCGCCAACTAGAACCAGCAACCCGACTGCTACCGCCCATTTACCAAGCGATAGTTCTTTTGGCACATCGACATTACCGAGATTACTGACACTCTTACTCAGTAAATCTGGCGTCCATGCTTCACGTAAGTTTTTCAGCGCTTTATTGCACAGGTCTTTTGGTATACCACACGCCGATAAATGAGCAGTCAAAGCAGAAACAGTTAAAACAGCACTGCTTATACCCCTACTCTGCAAACGCTTAGCCATATATTTTAATGCACGATGTACACGCACACGGGCAGCATTGACACTGCACGATAGATTCTCGGCTAATTGAGTATCATCAAAATCATTAAAAATTCGTAATTCAATTGGCCTGCGTATTTTTTCAGGCAATTCAGCTAAGACTTCTCGGACTTGCTCAATTTTCTCAGCATCAATTTCATCTGATTCTTGACTAGTTAACGACTGCTCTTCAGCACTCATTTGTTCACGTTTAAATCGACGTATATTTTCCTTACGTATATCTTTAGCTCGTGATGCCGTCACTGTTAACAAACAGCGTTGTACCGCCACATCGTCTGCTAATTGTTTAAGATAGGCATCATTTTTTAAAATGCTGATAAACGCATTTTGAACTGCATCTTCAGCTGCTGCACGATCACCAAGTATAGCATAAGCCACATTGAGCATGCGCGCACCGTGTCGCTTAATCAATTCAGCCCAAGCCTGTTCAGCCTGGGCATCATTAATCATTTGGAGGAGACGTGCTGAATCGAAACGTTCGATATCAGTAGATTGTATGTTCATCGTATTCATACCAGTATTACGACACCGATTTCATATCATTACATTTTTTATAAACCTCACGATCAACAATACTTATGCTGACCCTGGCTATTTCGATTCGACTTCCTTTTCTTTACTCTGCTTCTGAGTGGATTCTAAAAATGCTTGCAAAGAACGATCTTTACCATCCTTTCCAAGTGAGCGGGCACTTTTAAGCGGGAAGAACTCACGTGGGCCCTGTCCACCGACGTAGGCAATTTTCCCCACCTTATCAATGACAAATAAGCACTCAGGCCATGCTGCATATTTAACCGCTGTCGTATCCTTCATGTCATCAACCACTGTGGTGAAATTAAATTTCAACGCTTTGGTGCATTGCGCTGCAGCTTGGTTTCGTTCCGCAAAAGTTTTAGGGTCAAGAATATTACTGACACCTTTCATAGCCCAGCCATCTTTTGGGTGGGCTTCACGAATATAAACTAAAAGAAAGGTGAACTTATCTTTATTTTTTTGATGTAATGCATTGACGTCGACCGACGATCTACCAAAAGGTCCTCAGGTATAAGAACCGAAGACTAAGACAACGGGCATTTTCCCCTTATAAGAAGAAAGTTTTATTTTCTTCTCTTCGCCCATGACTTGCAGCTCAAAATCTGGCGCCACTTGTCCAAGTTTTGGCACCAACTTGGAACGCGCTTTAATCAAGGCTCTACCCATGTGTTTATCTTTAACCGTTTTACCGGCGAATTTATCGCTTGGCGCTTTTTCTTCTTCAGCAGCAAAAACTGCTTCCGATACCACAAATGATAATGCTAACACCACACCAAGTCTGAAAAAAATAATCATAAACTCCACCTCTTGAACCAACTATGTTCAATAATGCTATTCTGCCATGGCGAATCTTACTACACTAGTAGAAAGTTATCCCCAAGCATACATGCATGTTATAATTATTGGTTTTAAAACGTCTGCTTGATCTCACTTATCCTTCCGCTACAAATTCACATCAATATGGAGCAGAGGCATGCGAGCAGCGGACTTTCCTGAAATCGTTATACAAGGTGATGACGTAGACGCTAAATCCTGTATTGCCAAAGGTACCAGCAATGCTCTCGGCGTCGCTTATATCTTAGGTTTCTTCGCATTAATTTTCGGGATCCTTGTAACGTACTTTACGCTTCTCATTGCCATTCTTTTAAGTCCGCTCATTACTTGGTATCTGAACCGCAAAGCCATGGCCATGATCCATGGATCCGGTGTTCATGTAACGCAAGATCAATTCCCTGAGATATACGACTGCGTACAAGAATTTTCAATGCGCTTAGGACTCAAAGAAGCACCAGCAGTTTACATTGTCGAAGAAGAGGTTCTGAATGCCGCTGCTGTTCGCATAGGTAAGAAAAATGTTATATTATTAACAGACGATATGATCCATGGCTGCATCAAAGCAGGTAATCCTCGCGCACTGGCATTTATCATTGGTCATGAATTAGGCCATATCGCACTTGGGCATAATAATATCGTTCGTGGTTATATCTCAAAAGTTTACAAAAAATTAAGCCGCTTAGATGAATACACCTGTGATCAAGTAGGCAGTGCACTTGTTCAAAATAATAGCATCGCTTGCTTTGGTTTAATGATTTTAACCGTTGGTCCACAGTTAAGCAAATTTGTCGACTTTAAGGTTCTCCTACGTCAGGCCGTCGATGTTCATAAAAATAAGTATTCGGCCAAAGCTGAAAATTCACTGACGCACCCACTCCTTCTCAATCGACTCTATCGCATCGCACAAAATAAACGATGAAAATTATCAACAGGTCAGTTGATAGCTGACATACTCATGCTTGTCTGGTGGATAAGCAGCAACTGATATTTCCAATTCGTGCGGTCGCATAATAGTCGACGCAACCGTGCCAATTGGGTAATCAGCTATATCTTGCGCATGTCGACAAATGGCATGCGGTAGCTCCGCTCGATCACGTAATAAATTCGCCACATCATCAAATGTTATTGAGTGTTTATTACCTAATAAGTACTGTGCGCGTTGCAGTCGAGTATTGCTATTTAATAGGATTTCACTGCGCTCGTGTTCAAGCATCAACGGCGAGCAATAATGGTTGGTATGAAATAAAATCCCATCATCCGGTTCAATGATTGCATATGCATCACAGGTTGTCTCAATATTAACGACATGTTCTTTATCCATAATTAGATAGTTTCGCGACGACGCTCTTTCTAATTGATAAATACGCTGCGCTGCAGATTGCATATCGTGCTCTTGTAATACTAATCGTGAAATCAAATAACGTGGAAAACCAAGTCGCCATCCATCACAGGTGAGAAAGTTCGAGCACACTGCTACACCATATTGATTCAAGCCCAATTGAGAAATCTGACCTGCAGCAGCAACCATAAATAAACTCGGCTCTCCTTCTACATGTATTTCCATCAGTGTTTCGAGATCAGCATAAAATACATCCAAATCCATATCATGCGCTAAAATCGGTGACTGGTCCGCACTTCGTTCAGATAGAACAGCGAAGGAACTGCACTCATGGCAGTCCTCCTTGGCAAAACCCTGCTTAAACGTCGCAACTAATTCAGCACGCAACTGTAAGACATACGCCTGAGCAAGCGAAATACCTGCGCCTTGTGCTAAGCCATCTATTTCCTCGTCTAACTCAGGTGCCACTGCACAAACATATGGGCGATAACGCAATGCCAGGTCATAAATATCAGATCTATCTATGTCGTCATTTATACGACATAATTTCGATAAACACTGATCCAAATGATCATGTATCAATGATCGACATGCCTCTCCATGCTGCTGCCCTACTTGTTGGTGCGTTCCTTTAAAAACATGAAATGGCAATTGTTTAGGATTCATCCCACCATAATGGTCTCACTCAGCGAGCAGCACAAGAAAAGACACCTAAAGCACTTTAGCAGACATATAAATGTAACTTAAATACTTATGAACGCTTGATTTAAGGCACTACTACAATTCATATTTTCTGAGACGAGCTGGCACTTTTACTATTTTTCCAGATTTTTTACCGTCAATCTTTTGTATGACCATATCAACGGCATTGGCAGCAATATCATTAATCGAAAATGAGATCGAATCGTATGGAACTGGAGAAAATGGGGCATGATAATTATCAAACCCCAGACATGGCAAGGTTGCCGCCTCGATACCGCGTAATTTTATTAAAGCTTGTAGTCCAGCTATAAGCCACTCGTCATTATAGCCAATCATCGCATCGAATTGCAAATCCTGTTTTGTTAGTACAGAATAAACCTGTCGAGCGATGTGTTTAAGTGAAATTCCCTGTCGATGTTCTGATAATTTTAGATTAGCCGTTGCGGTGATGATATGACTATCTATCCCAAGCTTATTTAAACCAGTCTGAATAGCCTGAATCCGCGATGAAATTTCATCATCTATTTTTCGATCAATTAATAATACTGACTGAACACCTTGCTTGAGTGCCCAAGTCACAGCTAATTCTTGTGCCGATTCCTCGTCTCGAGCAATATGATCAAAGCGCTTATCTCCCTTACCTTCAAGCAAAACCATTGGCGTATGCTGCCAACGATCTTCATAGGTAATTGAGACATTACCCATCGCAATAATTCCGGCGATTCGTTTACTTGCCCATGCTTCCCACAATTTATCTTCAATAACACCGCGTCTGTCTGCAAAAACCAGCAAGTTATAATCAGCAATGGTCGCGCTACAGGCCAAGGCACTCATAAAAATATCTGCAGAAGAGAGGAGCCCATCCGATGGCATAACGCGAACCGTAGCGCTAGGACTGTAAGCAAAGGCTATGGTGTTGTTAGTCCCTGCGGCAATGGCCCGGGCATGATAGGACGGTCGATAATCAAGCGAATCAGCCAGTTCCTTGATGCGATTCTGGGTCTGCTGCGAGATACCATGTTTCTGGGCTCGTCCATTGAGCACCAGACTAACGGTGGTCTCACTCACTCCTGCCTGATGCGCTATATCTTTAAGCGTAATCCGCATTTATGCCTACCTAAAGTGCTTTAGTAATAATATATTGTAAGGAACTGCTGTCTACGACAATAGTTATTTCGTCAGCACTAGTGGGAGTATTCTGACTATGAAAACCGTCATTCTCGCCCTTCTCGGCTACCTGAGCATGACCCTCAGTGCCCAGATCCATGCAGCCAGCTCGCCAGTCATAGATTTCTTAAGTGACGACAAACTGAGACCCGGCCTCTGCGTTTTCTTGGGTTGCAATGATCCTCAAACTGTCGTCCAAGCTCAGCACAATGGCCGATATCTAGTTCACGCCATCGACCCTGACGTTCAAAAAGTTGAGCAGACTCGCACAGCAATCAATAAAGCCCAAATTTATGGAAGCGTTGCCACCGACCAAGCACAATATAAACGCCTGCCTTATGCTGATAATATCATCAATATATTAATTATAGAAAATTATGCGTACGTTAAAAAGCATCAATTTAATCCCAATGAAATCGAACGCGTTGTCGCCCCCTATGGCTCTGTATTTATTAGTAAGCCTCCCACTTCTCTAAAAATATCTTCGCAATTTAAATCAAAAAAATTGACCAACGGCTGGATTC
>JANQLF010000286.1 GCA_028280785.1 Planctomycetota bacterium | reverse complement strand
CAATGGATTGCTTTGCTGATATTTATATCGGTCAACAATCGGTCAAATGGTTACAAGAAGCTGAAAAAGATTACCCCTGGCATTTATTTGTGAGTTTCGTAGGCCCACACGATCCATTCGATCCTCCGAAAGAATACGCCGACGCTTTTCGTGACGCACCACATAATGAACCGATAAAAGACACGTGCACGGATAGGCCAAATTGGATTCGCAGAAAGCAAAATGCATTTAAACAAGACAACGTCACCGAATGTCGTCGCCAATACATGGCATCAATAAAGGCCATTGATGATCAAATTGGAGAAATACTCGCAGCACTCAATGAGCGCGGTGAGCGTGACAACACCTACATCATTTTTACTGCTGACCATGGCGAAATGCTCGGCGATCTTGGTATGTATCAGAAAAGCGTTCCCTATGAAGGCTCGATACGCATTCCATTAATCATAGCTGGCCCTGGTGTACAAAACGGCATTACTGATGCGATTGTTGAACTCGCTGATTTAAATCCAACGATTTGTGAATTAGCTGGGCTTAAAGGCCAAGAAAGCATCGACGCCAAAAGTTTTGTGCCAAGCATGCGTGACCACAGCAACGAAGCGCGTACGGAAGGCATGAGTATGCTCTCAAATTTCAAGATCATACGTACCAAGGAGTATAAATTCGTTGAACACATGAATGAAGGATTTGAATTGTTCGATTTAAATGCTGACCCGAACGAGTTAGTCAATGTCGCTGCTGATAATCCAGAAATTGTGAAAGAATATCGTCAGCGCTTACACTATCGCCTATGGCAGGAAGCTGGCTGCCATTATTGATATCATTTGAGGCTATATTGAACATACGCAGTTTTTTCATTGATCCTAAATGACCAAACGCTGCTACCCTTTGAATAAACATACACAGTATTTGTTTCATCGTAATTCAATTTACTTTTGAAATCACTAAGCGATGCCTGGTCCAATTGAAAGCCACCTGTAGAAGTGTTGATGTCCAGATTATTGGTAAGAGAAATGTCAGTTGCCGTTTTCGGAATCACATCTAGTGGCAGCCAACCTCTAGTATTGAGATTACTATTAACTGCGTCTTGATATGTCTTATGGTTCTCGCTCACATTATCGTAACAGCTACTTAGGGATGCCGAAATAAGCATGAGGACGAGAATGCGATAACGCATTAGTATTTACGCGCCAACATCAAAGCCGATTGCTTTTAACCATTCTGAAAATGGTGGATTCTTATACTGTCCTGTGAAATACAGCGAAGCGGCTGCTACAACGAGCAATAAAATAAACAGCAAAAATGCACGGAACGCAGTGCTTTCATAGAGTTGACCCATGGTAGAAACCGGAGCTACAACTGCCATCTGATTCTTCTGCACCTGGCGCTTTACAGCCAAGGCATCCTTTACCGTATAGCGTTTTACATCGCCCTTACGCCGCAGGACGGTGCTGTCCTGTATCTGTCCGGCACGGACCATGTTATCCAATTGCGCTGGTGTATAAGGGCCATCTTCATCATGTCCTTTAATGACAAACCAAATAGCTTCGCTCATGGGCTTATGCTAGCAGCTCCCATTCTAATCTCAAATCCCTTAGCCAATCTACTAGCGCAGTAACTTATCCACCACTTCTGAATCAAAGCACTGACTCATCGGGATATCCTCAATCTGATATTTGATTTCGCGCGGAAATTCCTTGCTCATTTCCTCGTCGATGAATTTTTTCTCAACAGCAATCTCATCCTTACGCTTCATGCACCACCAGACTTTCTTAATTGGGTGCCAAGCATAACCACGTGGACGCCAGGCATCCTTCGATGCGAATGGAGATTTATTCAATATCAGCGCTTGGTATTCATCATTGCGGTGACTCAACAGATCACTCAGGTAGGTCTTATCTTTTTCATATTCAAAACTAAGCAAATAAGCCATGGCATGGATATCACCATCAGTGCGATGCTTTTCATAAAAGAAGCCGTGCTCATAGGCCAAGGTCGATAATTTCATGCTATCGTGACCGTGGCTTAACCAATCGACATGCTTTGCCGAGCATAACCAGATTTTATCTTGGAGCACTTTTTTGTAGCGCATGTTCATCTTTTGAAAATCAAAGCGCGCATTGTGAGCGATAATGATATCGGCCCAATCTAAGACCTTCTCAATTTCCTCATCATCAAAGCGCTCGCCTTTTAATTGTGCAGCACTTAAGCCAGTGACTAGCTCGGCCTCTGGATGCATCGGACGTGTTGGTTCATTTAACCAGTTTTTGGTTTTATAATATTTAGTGAATTGACCCTCAGTAGTGCACTGAAATGCAGCGATGCCAATTTCAATCATTTCATCATCAGCAGTTAAACCGGTGGTCTCGGTGTCTAAGAGCACTAAGTGCAAACAGTCTTTATCACCAGCATCCTGATAATCGATAACTGAATCAATTTCGCCGAGTTTTGTTAACGTTACCGTCTCGCCATCTTTACTGAGTCCTGCTTTAAACGGTAACATAGATGCTCGCTTGTTCTGTATGTTTACTGATGCTTAAAATCGTCGTTATAGATGCCGCCAGTTAAATAGTGGCTCCAGTTTTTCTCGAAGAAAATAATCGCTGGATCTTCATGATCACGAATAGCTGCTTCGTTGATGCTGAAGCTATCACCATCAAATTGCAAAACCAGCTTGTGTGATTTGTGCTCATCTTTTTCTTCGACGTAGCTATAGGCCGATAAGTCGCAGCTGCGTGCTTGTGGTGCAACCGTTCCATTGGCGCTGCAATAGGCACGCGCACCACGACTGCCCCCGCCTTGTTTGATATAATGATCCATGGCCATTAACACAGCTTCAGAGACCAGTGATAAGTGACGCCAGCGGAAGGCATCAGCCACACGATTTGATTTATTAATTGAAAATGATTTTTCTAAGACAGCGCTGCGTAATTGTTGAGCTGCAGCTAAGGCATCAGGGACATCATCGATCATACAGATAAAGCCAGCTTTATCGCTCATGCGCGCCTGAATTTCATCACGCACCGCAGCGACGTCATGACCTTCGGCATTATCGGCCAACTGCTTAACATAAGTGACTGCATGTTTAATTTGTGCTTCCACAGCGCTGATGGTTGGCGCATTGCTGCGATCAACTTGGGCAATGTGTTGGGCACAGCGCATGCCACCGACCTGACCGGCGTTTAATGCTGCACCACCTGGACGCGTAACGCCATGCGTACCAGCAACTTCACCAACTGCGTAACAACCGTTTAAGCTACTGTGATTCCATGAATCAACGGCAATACCACCGTTCATGTGTTGATTACTTACATTAAATGGCAGCGGATCTGTGCGCAGATCATGGCCGTGCATTTTATAGAGTTCGATGGCCAATGGATTCATGCGATCTAAACGCTGAATCGGCAGCTCTTGAAGTGCTTCGTTATTTTTCAGATACGTTGCCACGTCATCATCAAGGCGATCGAGTGAAAATTCCTGATCATCAGGCACAGCTAAAGGATTGCGATTGAAATCCATTAATACCGTGCGGCCTTTTTGGCTCTCAATAAAAATAGCTAAATCAACTAAGCTGGAATTATAGTCGGCCATGCGCGTAGCATGAAACGGCCACTGATAGCCTTTGCGGAAAACATTCGAAACCAGCTCCTGCGTCGTGCGATAATAATCAGCTAAGAAATTATATTCATTCCCCTCATCATCGGTCGAATAAATATACGGCAGCACCTGCACATAGGTACCAGATAAGTTCCATGGGAATTCCGTGCGACGGGTGCCAATGCCAAATTGGCTTTCAGTTAAATTACACACTTCAACACCAGCTTCGACCGCCATTCCAAGTGAGCCGTAACAATGTTTTGGATAGACACTGTCGCGATAGAGTTCGCCAGGACCGCCAGTCGCTAATACAACGCATGTTGCGAGCATAATACTTAAACCGTATTCGTTAGCTTCTTGCTCACGATCGATTAATAATACACCAGCTATGCGTTCGCCATCGGCGCTTTTATCTTTTAATATTTCAATGCCTTCGCACTTACGTAAAAACGGAATGTTTAAGCGAACAGCTTCTTCTGCTAAGACTTTGACCATTAAACGCGAGGTACGCGGACCGCAGCTGGTTGCACGACCAACTTCATCGTGGTCGGTTTGATAACGCAGCACCGCACCAAAACGATCCTGCGGCAATGGTAAGCCTAAATATTGTAAACCAGCAAATGCACCGAGCGATCCAATCGCTTCGATATAAGCTGTGTCTTGGTCCATGCAGCCGCCTGAACCAATGTCGTGCGCCAGCTTTTTAAAATTATCGCCATTATTACTGGTGCCCGCGGTATGTAATGTTTGCTTATCACTACCTGAACACGCTGAGGTACCACCGTATAAACTCATGCTCGCAACAACAACATCAACACCAGCGCGTTTTGCTTCAACGGCAGCGCGTAAACCAGCGGCACCACTACCAAGCACTAAACACTCACATGAATGAACGGGAATCTTTAATCCATCAACATCTATCGTCTCGCTAGCTTCATGAATATTTGAAACCGTCGGCATGTCGACGCGGGTTAAAGCATCAAGAATTTCTTGTGGTACTTGCGGCATTTAAAAACCTATAATCGACGTAATTGGAAACCACCGTCCACATCAATAACGGTGCCAGTTGAAAATGGAAAATCGCCATCAATTAACGAACGCACGCTTAAACCGATGTCTTCAGGAGAGCCCCAACGTTTTTGTGGAACTAAACCTTCTTCGATTAAGGCGTCATATTTACTGACTACACCACTGGTCATGTCGGTTTTCATGATACCCGGACGAATTTCGTAAACTTGAACATTTTCTTCGGCTAAACGGCTGGCCCATAATTGTACGGCCATCGATACACCGGCTTTAGAGATGCAGTAATCACCGCGATTAACTGATGCCGTGTAAGATGAAATTGAGGTAACGTACACGACTTTGAAGCCGCTTGGAATGTTGCAGTCCGGTTTTTCGTTTAACCAGTAATTAGCCAATTGCTGGGTTAAAAAGTACGGACCCTGCAAATTGGTTTTTATTAATGTTTCAAAGCTTTCTTCACTGGCTTCGGTAATGTCAGCGCGTTCTTTTGGCGCGATACCAGCATTATTCACCAACGCATCAATCGTGCCTAGTTGCTCGATACCTTCTTTGACCATGCGTTCACGATCTTCAGTGCTCGAAATATCAGCCTGAATTGGAATAAATTTCTGATCGTCATTGACCGCGACATCTTTACATAACTGCGCACATTCTTCAGCAGCAGCTTTATTGCCAGCGTAATTAATAATCACATTGGCACCCGCTTTGGCTAATTCGATAGCAACACCACGACCAAGCCCACGACTCGCACCAGTAACTAAGACAACAGGATTGCCCATGTATTAACTCCCTACCGCAGCTTTGGCTGCTGCGACTGCTTCTGCAGTTAAATCAGTGATTTGCTGCCATTCACCGTTATTAATTAAATTACTGGCAACGATCCAGCTGCCACCAATAGCCACAACACCTGGGGT
>JANQLF010000285.1 GCA_028280785.1 Planctomycetota bacterium | reverse complement strand
CCATGAAGGTCCCGGCAGTCGACCTAGTTCTGAGCAACAAAAAGGCATTAAACTCAAAAAAGGTTGGAATCACATTTCCGTATGGATGTGGCGACCGATCAGCTGCAACGGTTTTACCATCGCGCTTATGAATGCTAAAGGCAAGGTCCTACCACTACGTTTTTCAGCAGCACAAAATCAACGCGAATGGAATACCTGGTCGCATAAGAATAAAACCTTAACCACGGATAATGACCAACGTCCCTTACTCGAACCAGCACATTTGGCTGATTGGCAGGCACACAGCCTACTTAATAAACCACGTAGTGCCCAAGCATTGTTAAACGGTAAGTCATTTACTTTAAAACCGAATCATGCCATTGATTTCGATTTTGGTGACAATGTCAGTGGCTACCTCGAAATTGATGTTAAAGGCGACAACGGCGCCGCTCTCGATATTTGTGTCGGTGAAGCCAAAACAAATTTACCCGATGGCGCATTGCGCGTTTGTTACAATGGCATGTGGCAGGCTGACCGATTATTCTGCAACGGTAAAACGTTTCGTTTTTTTAGTGCACAACGCAAAGCCGGGCGTTACATCAAATTCATCGCCCGAAATACCAACAAAGCAATTACCATTTCTCGTCTACGCTTTCACGCCTGGTCCTATCCAGTCAAACAACAGGGCAGCTTTACCAGCAATGATCCATTATTGAATTGGATGTGGCGCGCTGGTGCAAACACCGTCAACGCCAGCACCTTTGATGTTGGTGAGGACTGTCCAACACGCGAGCAAGGCCAGTGGACTGGTGATATGTACTTACGCATGCACCAAATTGCTTGGCTCTGGGGCGATTTGCGTTTAGCCGCCAAGGCGCTACGCGAAACAGCCAACGACCAACCCAAAAATGATTGGGCCCGACCTATCTGCCCATCTGGTTATGGCGATAAGTTAGTTGATTACTGCCCCCTCTTACCAGTCATGTTGTTAGAGCACTATGCCTATACCGCCGACAAACAATTACTCAAAGATTGTTATACTGGCGTTAAAAATTTATTTACGCATGCAGAGTCTTTACGTGATCGTTATGGCATGATTCAGCCCGGTGATCACCAACGCGATCTTCTCTACATTGATTATACCATGAAACCGTATCCGCGTTGTGGTGACACCACCTGTCATTTGCAAGGGCTCATTTACAGCGCTTACCGTCACGCTGCTGCAATCGCCGATGTCATTGGCAAGAAAGCTGATGCTCAGAAGTGGAAAGAACGAGCTCAGTTTACTTTGAAATCCATCCATAAAAAATTATGGAATACAAAACGCGGTTTATTTGTCGATGGGATTCGTAACGGCAAACAAGGCGGCACCTTTAGCGCAGCGACCAATTATTTCGCTTTATTTTCAGGTATCTGCACCACGGAACAAGAACATGCTATCATGCACAACTTGTGGCTGAGCCCGCGTAAAGAAAACATGAAGTATTGGGAGCGTGGTGAAAGTCCGTTTACCAAATTCTTTGCTGCACGCGCACTGCTTGAACGCGGCTATTGGAAGCAAGCGTTTAGCATGTGGCGTGGCTACTATAAAAATATGGCCAAGCATCCAGAGGCATATTCATGCATCGAATGGTGGCAGCGCGATATGTCACCCAACAAAGCCATCGCTAAAAGCAGCTTGGTACATCCGTTTTCTATGGGGTCGATGGCTGACTTTGCGCACATTATTTGTGGACTACAACCTGCAGGTCCTGGCTTTGCTCACGGATTGTTTTGGAAACCACTTATTGGTGATCTAAGATCATTCACTGCGCGTTTCCCACTCGCCGAGACTGAGCACTGGGTTGATATTCAATTGCAACGGAAACGTCTCACCCTGAAAAAACCAAAAAATCTGCAGCTATACGAAGACTTAAGCGCCATACCCAAAGATATAAAAGTTAGTATTAAGAATCGCTAGTTGGAAGCTTTTTAAAACGCAGCCACAACACCGCACTCCAGTAGCACACATAGACTATGTAAATAATGATGACATAAAAAAATTGATCGCTCAATTGAGGGGATTCCATCATATTTGCTGCAAACACAAATTGATTAAGCAACATAAAAAACACAAAAGTAACTATGCCGAGCATCAACATGCGTTGGTGCATAAATCTCGCACTCGCATCAATACGTTCATCAGCTAACCAATAATCCTTATTCGGTAAATTAATTAATGCCCGCGGTATTTTGCGCATGAGAAATGGCATGCCAACAAAAATTGGGCTTAATACGATTACCAAAATAAGCTGGAAGACAACAAAGGTTTGCTTTGAAATCCACGCATCAGCCATACCAGTGACATTAAAATGACTCGCAATCGGATCTGGTAAATGCGGTAAAGCCAAGACCACATGCACAATCGCCGCTATTAAAACCGCACAAAAAGCCAATGGATAGATCAAGCGCATAAGCACACTTGTATCAATCGGTAACAGCGTTGCTGCGCCGCTTGCTGATTAAGACGAGCACCGGTGCTAGCGCCCACGCCGCCACGCCTTCGGAGTGCTAGCAAAGGTATCCTCAAATGCCTTGGCAAAAGTTACTTCATCATCGTAAGCAACAACACGGGCTATCTCCTCCAGCCCAAGCTGACTGTGATGTAATAAATCAGATGCCTCATGCATACGTCGACGCTTGATAAATTCTTGATAGCTACACTGATAGCAGCTTTGAAATAAATCCTGAAAAGCCTTCAATGACAATGCACAATCTGCAGCTAACATTTCTCCGCTTATATCATTAGCATATTCGTGATGAATACGATCGAGTGCTGGCGCTAAGCTTTGCTTAGCCTGGCACTCTTGATCATCGATAAGCTGCCGACCTTTTAAGCGCTGCAAATATACAGCCAAGGTACGACACAAACCTCTTAATGCTTCTTCCCAGTTTTCCTGACGCATGCGAAATTCTGCAACCATCTGCGAAACCACTTTGCAAATAGCCGGTTCTGATTTTTCATTCATCACATGTTGAAAATGTGGGCCGCCCAAATCATCGATGCGCAACAACGATTGATCAGGCACATGCTCAGATAGCAGCGCTTTCAGATCAATATACATGAACGTCCATATCGCTATATTTCCACGCGTACTTTGGGCAAAGTGTCTACGACCTGAACCGATAACAAATACCGAGCGTGGATCAAATTCAAAACAGCGAGAATCAACCGCAATAATACCGCTCCCCTCATGGCACCATCCAATTTCTAATAAATCGTGATAGTGACCACCGGGTGGCGCAGTGTCGGTCATGCTGAGACCGTCGTGTATCTGAATAGGAAAGTCAGACATGGCCTATGAATCTAGGCAAACGCTCGGCTTTTCAATTCGCTCCTGTAAGATTTAAAAAGCACTCATCGAGTAAGCCAATCTATAGATGCCTGGGTGCACGCGATATTGCTCTAATGTCTGCGGTCCGCATGAGCCTGTTCCGAGGCCGCGATGGGCGGCATCTAAATTCAGAAATGCATGCGGGTGTTTTCTCACATCAGTCGTGTGCTTCGCTGCGTATAATTCTTTATTGCAGTAGTGACTGACATTTGCTTCGCAGTGTGTTTCCGCTTCAACCGTGAAACCCTGGCCTTTTTTATTAACGATGGTCATGTTTCTGAGCGTTGAGATGTGTCCATGTTCTTGCGGCATAATGTAAGGAACGTATTGATCACTAATTGTTGATTCCCAGCGACCCATGCGTGCACAGGATTTGCGATCACTGTAATTTTCTATCGGGCCAAGGCCGTAATAGAATATTTGTTCAAAACCGGTCGGCACTTGGTACTGCACGCCAAGACGTGGCAATTCATACATACCTTTATCAACGGTAAAATTATGTTCGAAGAACAGTTGACCGTTGGCACACACTTCGAGTCGATGTTGGGTTTTAATAATTTTAGAACGCGAAGTACCCCAGGTTTTTTCGCGCCAAGTAATAACAACGGCACCTGGCTGCACTTGTACTTTACAAGCGTCGACACTGCGCTCGGTAATATCATAACCTGCATGCATCCAATGATTTAATGGCTGCGCCCAACCTGTTGGTAATTCACGTGAGTTACCATGGCGTAATTTTAATCCGTCATTATCAACAGCTGCACGCCAAATATCTGTTTTGCCTGAACGCTCAATATATTGAACACCATTGACTTCCCAGGACTCGATGAGACCTGCCTGTGGATCAAAAACCAAAGCACATACATCATTGCTGACTGTAATTAATTGATCCTGTACGCATTCCAATGAACCTTCTGGTCGATGCACTTCAGGCTTCGCCGCACGTACTGCCGGCAAGGACAATTGACACACTGACGATAAATAATCTTTACCAGTCAAAGGCATGTTACGCGTATCATAACAATGAAGATCGATGAATAATTCTTTGCCAAATGCAGCTGGCGGAATCGATACGGGAACACGAACACTGCGTTCTTCACCAGGTAATATATCCAAGCGTGGTAATTTGCCGCTATCAATCACTTCACCATCAGCGATCAATGACCATTCAATGCGATATTCTTTTAAGCTGATGAAATCATGTTTATTGTGAATAACAATTTCGCGATTATGCGGATTTAAAACGCGTGCCGCTACAGGTTGATAAACGGCCTTGGCTTCTAAGAAACTAGAATGCGGCGTGCGATCTGGCCAGACCAAACCATCACAAACAAAGTTGATGTCATTAGGTACATCACCGAAATCACCACCATAAGCCCAATAGGTTTCACCATTGTCTGCTTTTTTCTTGATGCCGTGGTCAAGCATTTCCCAAATAAATCCACCTTGCAAGCCATGGCGATTCTCCATTTCACGCCAGTAATCATGCAAGCTACCACAGGAATTGCCCATAGCGTGGACAAATTCACACATGATAAATGGGCGCCAATCCTTGCCGGTTTCAGCCCATTGCACCATTTTCTCTATGCTCGGATACATCGGACAAATTAAATCAGTACCGACATGCCCATCATCCCAGCTCGCATAGGTCGCACCTTCATAATGTATAACGCGTGTTGGGTCAGCTTTGCGCATCCACGCCGCCATCGCGTCATGGTTCGGACCATAACCAGATTCATTACCCAAGGACCACGAAAAAATACAGGGGTGATTACGATCGCGTAAAACCATCCGTGATCCACGATCCAAAAAGGCTGCCGCATATTGCGGGTCATTACAGAGGTCATTGTAATAATGATGCGTCTCAATATTGGTTTCATCAATACACCACAAGCCATACTCATCGCATAAATCAAAGAAATAAGCATCCGGTGGATAATGGCTGGTACGTACGGCATTGACATTGTGATTTTTCAAAACTTCAACGTCTTTGCGCATTAATTCACGACTGACAGCCTTACCTTTTTCATCGTCATGCTCATGGCGATTCACGCCTCTGATCATAACAGCTCTACCATTTAATAAGAGTTCTCGGTTTTTAATTTCAATGTGTCGGAATCCAATGCGGACACGGGTAGCTTCTACTTCCAAACCCTGTGGATTATATAATCGAACAATAAGCGTATAGAGATTTGGTTCTTCATGTGACCACGGCGCCACTTTTTTAATATCTTGCTCTAAATGGCACATGCCTTCAATAACATGTTTGCCGTGCGGATGGGGTCCGGTGAAGTAATTGATTTCGCTACTCATCGCCTTGGCGAATGTTTTATTTTTTTCATTATAGATTTCCGCCTTAACGCTCCAACCCGCTTCCGGCACAAATGCTGCACGCACATCAACATCTAAGCGGCCACTACCATTTTCATAATTATAATCAGCCTGGGCAAAGACATCTTCGATGTAAGTCTGATTACAGGCGATCAGATCGACATCACGTGCAAGACCTGCCTGCCACCATTGGTCTTGATCCTCAATAAAACTCGAATCGGAAAATTGAATTACTTGAACGGCCAAACAGTTATCACCCTTTTGAACATATTCGGTGATATCAAATTCACTTGGTAAACGACAGTCCTTGGCTATACCAACAGCCTGGCCATTTAACCACACCTGACCAACGCTCTCAATACTACCAAAACGCAAAATAATGCGCTTGCCCTTCCAATCACCAGGGACCTTAAAATTTTTACGGTATAATCCTGTTGGATTTCTTTTTTCTGGACTTAAAGGCGGTTTGTCTTCATAAGGCATCGTTACGTTGGTGTACTGTGGGTTTACATAACCCTGCATAGTGAAATTACCGGGCACTTCTACCTGGTCCCAATCTTTAATGGCGTAATCTGCATTCATAAATTTCGCTGGCGTTGCTTCAGGTCGCCCGACTAATTTAAAATGCCACTTGCCATTCAAACTCTTTACCTGTTCATTCTGTTCATTGAGCGCATCCAGACCCTTTTCAAAAACCCGTGAGACTGAGCGCGAACGTAATCGGTTGATGCCAGTGATTTGTGGTTCATGCCAGAATGGACGAGTACTAAGTGTATTGGACATAGATGCTCCAGTTTCCAATGCTTGAGGAACGCAGCACTATAATCCGTTATTTTAACTGGCCATGGGCTGGATGGAGATAAAAATATGTTATATGGGAAAATGGACACTCCCCGAACCAGGCATGATCTACCGTTCCTATGGCGCTGAGCATGAACGTTTTGGTGCTGGTTTTCTTGATAAAACAGGAGTTACACGTGATTTAATCGACTATCGTGCACCTACGTGGTCCATGGTATTTGTGATTAATGGAACAGGACGCTACCAGCTGGCCAATGGCGACCTGCACCATATTCATGCCGGACAATGCTTCATGCGCTTTGCTGGTGACCTGCATAGCAGCACCATTGATCCTGACTCTGCATGGTTTGAGGCCTTCGTCGATTTAGGTCCAGCACTTGCTGATGCGCTGTTTAATGCGCGTATTTTACAACGCAGCCCGTTAGTGTGGAACTGGAATGTGACTCAAGAACGAATTAAACGTTTTGCCAGTATCCGTGAACGCTTAGCAGTTGCCGAAGAATCACAACTGGGTGAGTGTGGAGTCGCCATTCAGGAATTATGCATTGATGCACAACGCAATGCACGCAGTGCTGATGTAGACGATCCGATCGAGGAAGCATGCCATTTATTAAATAACGCCAGTATACGCCGTGATAATTTGCGCGATTGGATTTCCAGTCGCGGTTATGATTACGAACAATTCAGAAAATTATTTAAACAACGCATCGGCATTTCACCCGGACAATATCGCATACGTCGACGTATGGATCGCGCCTGTGAACTACTCCAACACAGTGATCACTCCATCGCTGCCATTGCCTACGAACTTGGCTATCCGAGTCCTTATGAGTTTTCTGCCCAATTTAAAAAACAGATGGGCTTAAC
The DNA here is from genome assembly GCA_028280785.1 of Planctomycetota bacterium. Taxonomy (GTDB): domain Bacteria; phylum Planctomycetota; class UBA11346; order UBA11346; family UBA11346; genus JANQLF01. Next base: position 19,575 of record JANQLF010000285.1, on the reverse strand, counting down.
ACCAAGTCGTTATCGTGGTTAAGCGTGACCCATCATCACCATCGTATTAATTACAGCACCCAACAAGTAACTTATACAAAGAATCAAGCCAATAATAATACTGAAGCGCTGTGCTAAAACACTGGCTAAGTAAAAGGCAGCAAATTGACAACCCTTGCCGACAATGGGACCAAATGTAGGGCCAAACCAATAACTAACCGTGCGAATCCAATCGTGCGCTTCCGTCTCGATGCCTAATTCATGCATGAATACCATTGTCGTCCATGCATCTAACACACAAAAATCCAAAAGCACAATAAATAACCAAGCGTAATGCTTAATATGCTCACAATGCCATCGCCAATTTAATCGACTGCGCAACGCTGCTACGCTGTTTACATGACCGCGAGGGTCATAATTCATGCAGCCAAGTTACCCATTAATCCCAGAGCAAGCCCCATCACAAATAATACTACACCAACCCAAGTTGTTATAGCAATTTCAGTATACATACGTTGCGTATTCTGAATCTGATCTGTAGCTATTTTTAATCGCCAACCAGGAATGGACCAAACACACACAAAATTACACAAGACTGAAATCAACATTAAAATTAGGGCCGCTGTGAGACATTGTTGGCCAGTAGTTTCAAACCCAGGTTTGTTTCCAAAAATTTCAAGAATTAAAAAAGAACCAGTAGCTAATGAGGTAAACCACACATTAAATGCAGAGCGCTCTTTTAACCACTCGAGAACCGGCTCTTTTGTCTTCTCGTTTATTTCGAACATAGCCATTACTTTTTTTCCTGATCTATTTTATCTTTACTTTTTTCCTCGTCTTTACCTTTGGGCTCAGGTTTTAACCTTGCCTCAAATTCCTTTAATTTGTTTTTATAGTCAGTTATGCGTTTGCTTGCTTTCAAACGAGCAACAACGGAGTCCGCATAGCGCAACTCTTCAGCGTATGCAGATATAAAATATTTATATTGATAAATAATCATCGCGTTTTTGACCTGCTGATCCTTGGATTGCTTAACTAACTTGAGCACTTGAAGATAAGCATCCTTGGACGCGCGCTCCATTTTCAGCGCATCAGCGCCATCACCCTCATCCTTCATCATTTTAAGGATTTCATCCCAGCCTTTATCAGTTTCGCTTATGATTTCATCAAAGGCAGTATCATAATTGAATGACTTGGCTTGATCTTCAGCTGAACAGAGCATCAGCGGTAAGCATAAGCAAAGAATGAGCGTCTTGAGCATGATATCACTCCCCCTTCTAAGGCGGATAATTCTTGTGGTAAATTGCCACAAGCAATACACTCAAAACCTTCACTATCTCCGCCATGAAACTGATCCTTACCCTCTCTTGCTTGCTACTGTTGAGCCAAGTTTTTGGCCTAGAAGCTCCTAACCAGGATACTCAAAAATTAGTCGATGCGTATCTCGAGGAAGTCGCCGAACTTGTTAATGATGGTAAGAACGAGGCCGAAAAACTACGAGATGAGCTTCTCGAATCGTTAAGTAATGATCAGGCCAAACAACAAAAACGTGGTAAGATTAATGAGATGCAGGCTTACGATAGCTTCATCCACTATTTTAGCCCTGAGGAGAAAGCTGACGTTGGCCTCTTTGGCGAAAGTAATGGCACTCACTCAAAATCCAAATCACCGCTCCTCCCAGATACGTCACAGCTGCCTACCGAAGGCATCAAGTACATAGATATGTACATTGCAGGAATCAAAAAGATTATCGCTGACGCCAACAAATCATCTGAAAAAGAAAAAACTAAAGTTATCAAAAAGATTCAATCACAAGTCAAAAAATTAACTAAGGCGAAAGATCTGGATGGAGCACTGGATCTCCAATCATTTATCAAGACCTTTCAAGCATACAGTCCGATAGATGAAGCTTTCGCCAGCCTCATACCACTCAAATCATTTCCAGGTTGTCAATTGTATTTAAGCTTTAATGCCAACAGCTTGCGCAAGCACAAAAAACAGTTCATTGCTATGGATTATAGCGAAAACGCGCAAACAGTTCCTGTTCCTGCTGGATTAAAGATCGAGAAAGGCATTAAGAATGAAGCTATTCGCTTCGATGAGAATAATGCAATCACAGTAAAAACACCAGCAGGATTAAAAGAAGCAAAATCCATTACGCTGTGTGCTTGGATTTGGATCGAAGAGCTTCCCAACAAGCAACAACGAACCATCATCAGTCACACGTATAGAAATTGGGAAATGCAAATAGAAAATAAACGGCTCTTTGTTGAAGGCGCCAACTCACCAACGAGTAAAACGATATTTGAAAATGAAAAATGGTATCATATCGCCTGGACCCAAGATCACGAAAGTAATGACTCGATTGTTTATGTGAACGGTAAAATGGATGGTAAACGTAAAGTAGAACAAAAAGTAAATATCGGCAATATGGATATCGTCATTGGCGATCGCTGCGGCAAGAGCTGTGGCCCCTGGCTCGGTCTCATTGATGAGGTTATGATCTTCGATCGCGCTTTAGATGCCAAAGAAATTGCGGCCTTAGCTAAAACAAATTAACAACAGCCTTTTATTTCACCGCTGTCGTCACCACAATCTTCATCTTTTTCGCAACGTATAAAATTATAAAGCGTTGCTGCTAAATAGGCACCAATAATTGGTCCTGCGATGTAAGCAATTAAATGCGTGTAATGACCGGCTACCATTGCTGGACCCAAGCTTCTAGCTGGATTCATTGATGCATCGCATATTTTTCCAGCGAACATGGCTTCAAACCACACGGTGCCACCAATCGCTAGTCCTGCCATTTGGCCGACAGCACGATAATCGGTTGCCACGCCCATAATGACAAACATTAAAATAAACGTTAGCAAAATTTCCCAAACAAAGGCTGTCATAAAACCACCACCTTCGATGGGCTGGGTTACACCAATATCCAATACAGCATCGGCATTCTGCGCTAATAAAATAGGTTCTAAAGTAATTAATAAAATAGCAGCAGCTATTATCGCGCCCAAACATTGTGATGCGATATACATAGGTATTTGCTTCACTGGAAAATGTCGACTCGAAGCAAATGCTAAAGTGACCGCAGGATTAAAATGTGCGCCACTAATGTGACCTACCGCATAAATCATCGACATCACAATTAAGCCAAATGCAGTAGCGATACCTGCATGACCAATAGACCCACCAGACAGCTGGTCGGCAGCAATAGCGCCACAGCCACCCAATACGATGGTGAAGGTACCAATGCCTTCAGCGATACATTTTTTGAACAATTCCATGTGCAGTATGTTGAACGATCGACGACAAGGTCAATCACTCTTCCGTCTTCGACATCCTTGAAATCATGAAGAATGCGTGATCAACAGGGTCAATGAGCAACTGGAAACGAGCTGTACGCTGATCTAATGAAAACTCAAAATGACCAACGGTATCAACTATTTCTCCATCAATATTAATCCCCGCATAGGTCATAATTGCACGAAGGCATTGCTCATAGGGCGCCACCGTATTGTCTTTATAGACTACACCTTCATTTTTGTTAATTTTATATGAATCATTCTCAGCTATTAACAATTCAAGCAAAAGCCCATAGATCATTTGCAAACCAGTTATAACCTCGTGATCCTGATTCATGAACGTGCTTTTTCATAAACAGCAATCCATTCATCCACCGAACACATACTCACCACCGAAGCTACAGTTTCTAAGTCAATTTCTTCTAAATCTTTAAAGCGAATACAACACTTTCCCATTTTTAATTTCTTATTATTTTTCTTGTAACCAGACTCCAATTTTTTGAGGTAGGTTGATCCTGAATAAACATTCATGAGATAAAGCGAACAATAATTTTTCTGTGATGCCAATGCGGCATACATCTATGGCTTTTTATTGTAGGTTTTTGGATACTGAGCAAGCGGCACGACATAGGTAATCATGCCAAAATCCATGATCTCCTTAAAACCGTTTTGTAGATGCTGTTTCAACATTTTGCGAACAGTCGAAATCATCTTACGCCGTTCTGGATCGAGTTCTTTCAAATAGGCGCTCACACTCGTTGCTTTGCTTTGGACCATGGAATTCAGTCTACAATGCCTCGTTTGCCCTTCACGCTATCTATAAAGGCATTTATAGTAGATGTTTACAAAATTAGGTCACAAGTCTTTACATCAGAGCATTAGTGATGTAAAGTGATGTATATGTCAACGACTCCAAGCAACGGGCCTATCTATCTCCAAGTACAAGAGCATCTACAAAGCTTGCTAGATGCAGAAGAACTGCAGCCCGGTCAGCAAATTCCATCAGAACGAGCCCTGATGGCTGCGTTTGAAACGAGCAACATGCCGGTACGCCAGGCCATTCAGCACTTTATCGATAAAGGTATTTTTGAACGCATTCATGGTCGTGGCACCTTTGTCAAAAAACAAGACACCACGAAAACCAATCGCATTGCCATGCTCTACGTCTACGACAATGCCGGTATGTGGGCGAGTCCCTTCTATACGCAAATCATGCGTGGCATCGAAGATGTCAGTATCGCTCAAGATAAGCGCTTGATTTTACAAAGTGTCGGTGGTGATGATATTTATAGCGCTCTGTGTCGCCTTGAGGATGATGTCGATGGATTTCTTTTAGTAGATTTATTCCCATCCATGGTCGAACGCGTCGAAAAATATATTCGCGAAAAGCGCAAACCGCTAGTCATCATTAATTATCCACACGCCTGGTCCAAATGCAGCGCCGTGGTCACCGATAATAATTTAAATTCCTATAAATTGACTGAATATCTAATAAACAAAGGTCATAAACAGATTGCTTTGTTTTATCATCGTTCGGCCATGGCTGACATGAAAGAAGTGCATCCAACCAATAAATTAAAACATTCAGGTTATCGTGATGCTCTGGAATTAAATGATTTAGAGCATGATAACACACTAGTATTTGAAGTGTCACGCGACAACTGCGAATCTATTATCAGTGAATTAAAAGAACGTGGCGTCACTGCTATTTACTGTAATGCAAGCTCGGTTGCCACAGGAGTTGTCATTCCAAGCATTAAAGCCCTCGGCTATAAAATCCCCCAAGATTTTTCTATTGTGGCCTATGATAATACCAGCGACACGCAACGGTTTGAAAATGCAATTACATGCATTGATACTGATATTTCTGAACTCGGGCAACACGCAACCCGTTGTCTCCTCGGAAAAATTGATAATCCCCAACGCAACGACTCAGTCATTCAACTTCAAGGTGAAGTCTTAGAACGAAGCTCTGTTAAAGAAATTGGAGAAAATTAATGAATTGCAAATTGTGCTTACTTTTTCTGTTATCCACCAGCATCCTTGTTTCCGCCGAACAACCTACAAGTGTTCCTGGAAAATATGCTATGACTCCACAAGCATTTCCTCCATTAGACTGGGTTATAAACCGAGAAGTTCAGCCCTATCCTGTCTACGGCATTTACACATGGTTTGGTGAATACACGCAATTACGCGAACAAATTAAAAAGGTTGGTTGGTCAACCTTGCGTATAGGTGGACCAAAAAATGATGAAAACATGAAAATGCTGTTCGAAGATGGTCATAATTTTGTGTGCTTCACCGGAAGTCATACTGGAGTAAAAGTTGGTAAACGAGATAAATACGATAGTGATGAAGCCTACCTCGAAGCGCGACGTAAAGACGCAACTTCGTTCTTAAAACGATTTGGTGCAAATGGAAATTTTTACAAAGAATTCCCTCAATTCGCAGATCGTCACATCCCTTTTATAATGATACACAACGAGCCTAATTTTCATTATATGTGGAAAGCCGGGAGCGAAGCGCAGCGTGAAGCCCTCTATGCAAAATTGGCACCTATGATCACTGATTTGGTGCGCGAGCATTCGCCTAAGTCAAAAGTTATAGGATTTACTGCCGGTGGTGCCGGCGCTGGAGATCTGCGCTTTGTCAAAAATGTCTTAAAAATAGACCCACGCTGCATCACAGAAGTTGATGGCTTCGCTACACATCCCTATGTTGATCCCGTTCCACCTGAAACGCATAATATCCGTAAATGGGGGTCTTATTCTATAGCCAATAGCTTAAACACATTACGTAAAAATTTTGATGAATATAAGCGCAAAGACATTTTAGTTTGGTATACTGAGGCAGGATGGAAAATTGGTAAAAAAGATGGTGGAGCATATGACGAAAAACCTGAAAAAATTGTATCGCTAGATTTACAAGCTGCTTATTCCTGTCGCTATTACGCGCTTGCATTACGACTTGGCGTTAGTTGTGTCACCAATATGTTTATAACAGATACTGATGGCTTTAATGGTGGATTTTTTGATCGTCTTAACGATATGAAATGGCGCCCTAGTGCCTATGCGGTCCAGAATATGATAAAAACCATGCCCCATCCTGCCTTGCAAGCCGCACAATCTGATGGCAAAGACGGCAATTATATTTATGAATTTACTAGCCATGCACTTAAGAAAAATAGTCCCACTGTAATTATGGCCTACCGTGTCGAAGACCCCGCAAAGGTTGATATACAAGTTGAATGGAAGAAAGTTGAAGTCATCGATATGTATGGTGAGAGTCAAACCGTGCTAGCCGACAACGGAGTCATAAATACTGAAATCGGTCCACTGCCTATTTATTTACGCGAGGCTAAATAATGAAAATTTATTTCACCATCATCTTAACATTTTTCCTGTGTTTTATTCATGCCGAGCAAATCCAGGTCACTATCCAAGCTGGTACAAAGGGAGACAAAAGCTGGGAAGAACAGACTATCAGTATTAATGTTCCCAGCATTCAAACATACAAAGGCACTATAAAAGCGCCTGGTCAATGGAAGGATGATTTCGCCAAACATTCACGTTGGCCCAATTGGAATAAGGGTCACAAAGCCGTCGGTTTGTTACCGGATACACGTAGTGTCGACGGCACATTAATGCTCGGGCTTATGTATAAAACCATAATTCCGGAATCAGTAAACATTACCAATGCTGAAGGTGAAGCATTAAAAAACGGTACCGATTTTAAAGTCAATGCACTCTGGGGACAAGTACTTGGTCTTACTGAGAAAATTGGAATAGAAGGAAAATCTAAATTAAAAGTTTCTTTTCAATATCGCATGCAGCGCATCGATATCGTACAAATAAATGCCGACAGTAAACTAAGTGTTCAAAGTGGCGAAGAAGCAATATTATGCCCCTTACCGCCCGATGTTCATGCAGGTGCAATAAACATTGCTGGTATCTATGTGCACCCCTTCTTTCCGGAAACTGGAAAATCTTATACAATCGGCAAAGAGCACGTCTTTTTTATTAATCCACCGAAGGAAAAGCCAGTGCTTAATAAAAATGCGATCGAAAAATCGCTGGCACTATTAAAAGAAGGCAAGGCAATTAAAATAGCCCTACTCGGTGACAGCGTCACCCTTGGCGCCGAAGCAGGATCCTGGTGGGAAGACCGCAGCAAAACCTGGACCGGTCGCACTATTGCTGGATTAAAACAGCGTTTCCCCAAAGCACAAATAACAGAAATTCCCGCCTACAAAGGTGGCATTACCACCACACAAGGCACCAATTTTTTCAACAAGAATGTTGCTCCAGCCAAGCCTGATCTTTTATTCATCGCCCTCGGCTTAAATGATGCGAGCGGACCCGCTTGGCGTGATGGCAAAGTACCAGCGCCTGAATTTAAAATAGCTGTTCAAAAAATGGTTAAAGCTGCGAAAGAAAGCGGCACTGAAGTTATTTTAGTGACGCCTTTCCGCGGCAATCCATTTAATGCTACCGGTAAACGTATGCCCAAGCATCGTGATGCCTTAATTGAATTGGCTAACGAAGAACAAGTTGCCTGTGCAGATGTATTCACCGCCTGGGAACAATTAGCGCAGCACGGCATTGCACCGTATAGCCAAGTACACAACTGGATTAATCACCCCGGTGAATTCGGTCATAATGTGTATGCTGAATGTGTGCTAGGTTTATTTGAATAAATGTGTTTATGTTTGTAAACATTTCATGAACACCCTATTTTATTCCTTACAAATTATTAGTTTGTTTTGATCCGGGTCAGTAATACTAAAAACCTGCATACCATCGTCGGTATCTTTTATTTCTGAAACTTCTACACCCTTTTCGCGCAGCACACTATGTGTTTGTTCAAAATCAGCTATGCTCAATGAAAAATCCACACTTCCACCTAAAGCGCGATTGCCACCACCTTTACCCGGTACATAAAGCCCTATATCGACTGAACCCTTTTCTATAGACACCCAACCGTATTCTTCCGACTGAAATGCAATACTAAATCCTAAATGTTCCTTATAAAAATTGGCTGAACGCTGGATATCTGAAATAGGAATTTTAAATCCTGTGATTTGCATAATTATCTCCCCAGCTGCTTATGCTAAGGTATAGCAATAAACACCAACTATTTTATTTAATCGGTGCACCGCATACATATGCAATTAAATAGCACTAACCCATCACATCTGGATTTTTACGATAGGATGCTGGCGTCTGGCCAAGCTCTGCCTTAAAGGCACGTCCAAAATAATTGGCTGAGTGAAAACCACAGTCTAAAGCGATCTCAGTTAAACTGAGATCGCCAGCTTCAAGTAGGCGTCGCGCACGGCGTAGACGAAGCTGCAATAAAAATTTGCTAGGGGCTTGCCCGAATTCTTGCTTAAAACTGCGACTGAGAGCTTCATGGGTCATGCCAAGCTCTTCAGCACAAGCAGCAATGGAAATATTCTTTCTGAACTCTCGCTGCAGCATCATCCATAATCGATAAGCTTTACTACCACCTTCACGACGAACGCGCGATGCTTGAATACATTGTACATATAATTGGTAGCCAAGTAATGATTCCTGTAATCCTGCTTGCTGGCCCTTATGAAAGGCCTCGACTAATTTATGGATTTCCGTTGCTATTTCTGGACGCGCACGCACATCAATGACTGGTGCGATAGCAATTTGATAAGGCAATAACGATGTCTCGGATTGGCAATACAGTGAGATAAACGAATACGACCAATCCTCACCATCGCCCTCGTAACAATAACGGTACGGACCTGGGCGCTCGATCATAAACAGATGACCCTGCGGCACACGAAAACGTTGCTCATTTACGTAAATCGTACCTTCACCATGGTGGGTAATTTTTATCAATACCCGTCGTGGTCCTTCCTTACGTTCATCGACGACGTGGACGTAGTCTCGGGAGTTGACGGTCTGGCGACCAGCGTTGTACAGGGTCAAGGGCGGGGCCCATGGTGTGATAATATTCATATCAAATTTGTGCTATTATAGTCAAATACTAGCTCTTTGAACCGTAAAATCTATGCATAATATGGTTTTTCTACATCAAATTAGTTAAGGAACTATTATGAGCACAGCAGCGGACGGACACAACATTCTCTTCATCACCAGCGACCAACAGCACTGGTTTACCCTCGGCTTTCAAAATCCTGAAGTCAAAACACCGAACCTCGACCGTCTGGCCAAGATGGGCACCACTTTTAATCGTGCCTACACTGTGAATCCAACCTGTACCCCTACACGAGCGTCATGGATTACTGGTACTTATCCGTCACAGCACGGTGCTTATTCACTTGGCACCAAATTAATGGAAAGCGTTCCTGTTGTCGGTGATAATTTCATCGACGCTGGTTATCGTACCGCATTAATTGGTAAAGCCCATTTCCAACCATTGGCCTCGACCGAAGAATATCCAAGTTTAGAAGCTTACCCGATTATGCAGGATTTAGATTTTTGGAAAAACTTCAGTGATAAATTTTATGGCTTCCAAGACATTGAATTAGCGCGCAACCATACCCATGAAGCGCACGTCGGTCAGCACTATGCTATTTGGATGGAAGAAAAAGGTTTTACCAATTGGCGCGATCACTTTGTACCACCAACGGGCACCAAAGATCCACAACAATTTCACACCTGGGACATTCCAGAAGAGTACCATTACAACACCTGGATCGCTGAACGTACGAATCAAAAAATGGAAGAATATAAAAAGAATAATGAGAAATTCTATTTATGGGCGAGTTTCTTCGACCCACATCCGGCCTATTTGATTCCCAAGCCGTGGGACACGATGTATGATCCCAACGAAATCACCGTACCTAAATTAGTTCCTGGTGAACACGATAAAAACCCACCACATTTTCAAAAAACCCAAGAGGAACAGCCAAGCTTTAAAGAATATGTTGAAGAAGGCGGCAACGGTATGCATGGCTTCCACAGTCATTTGCACAGTGAAGAAGCCCTACGTAAAAATATTGCTATTTATTACGGCATGATCTCATGCATGGATAAATATATTGGTCAAATCCTCGACAAACTCGATGAATTAGGATTGACTGATGATACCTTGGTCGTGTTCACCACTGACCATGGACATTTTTATGGCCATCACGGATTAACCGCCAAAGGTGCCTTCCATTACGAAGACATGGTTAAAATTCCAATGATCGCTAGTTTGCCAGGCAAAATTGCCGAAGGTGTCGAATCAGAAAAGCTACAATCAAACGTTGATATGGCGCCAACCATGTTGGCCGCTGCTGGCATTGATATTCCGATGGCCATGACTGGCTTGAATCTCTTTCCAGAATGGTGCGGTGAAATCGAACAAACCCGCGATCACGTTATTGTAGAAAACCGTCATCAACCGACCACGATACATTGTAAAACCTACGTCAACGAACGTTACAAATTCACGGTGTATTTTAATCGCGATTACGGCGAATTATTTGATCTCGAAGAAGATCCTGGTGAGCACAATAACCTATGGAGCGATGACTCGGCAAAAGATTTAAAAGCTGAACTGATGCAGAAATTCCTTTACGCGGAAATGGGCAAAGAACCACTGCCTATGCCACGCATTTGGGGTGCCTAAAACAGAAGCAGAGCAATACAATTTGACGTAGTAATAACGTGATATTGCTACCAAATGCGGGATAGCCTTGTAAATTACGCTGTTCATGCGCCTCAGTCTTTGTCTGCTATTCATTTTTTGCTGCTTTGGTGCTAGCGCTCAGGAAACCTGTGTTCTGCAAGCACCGTTAAGCACCTTTGTCACTGCACGCGATACCTTCCCCAGTGATACCAATGCTATCCAAGCACTCATCGTCGTTCCCACATCTGCACCAGCTGATCTTGGCGTCGGAGCGTTTATAAAAGACACCGACGGCAATTGGTTTCAATTAGGCAGTCCGCAACGATTAGATCCCGGCACTCATAATATTCATTTTAGCATTGATGATACATCACCATGGCAGGCAGAGCCCAATTTTGATGTATGGGATCCCAGTCATCTGCGCCGCGTTGTTGCCTATGGTTTATTTTTTTGGTCAGCGGAGGAAAACCGCAGTCGCATTTCCGTTCGAGCCCTGCGTGCTGTCAACAAAATATTCATTCAGCAACAACAACAGAAATATACCTTTCATCATTTACGCTATGAGAATCTCCAATCTGATGGACATACCCATGGTACAACTGGTAAACGTTGGAGCATGCAATTTACCCCGACACCCATGCCCAACAATCCTTATGCACGTAAAGATTTTCAGTGTGACCTGTTAATCGAATCTTCATCGCAAACATTTAAAGTTCCTGGATTTTATTTAAAACCAATGCGCATCATTGATTCAGGTGATCGTGATGAAGCAATTACCAATGGCGCAGGTTATTTTGAATGCCGATTCCGTCCACGCCAAGCAGGTGTCTATAAAATGCAATTATCTGGCACTTGGAACAAAGGACAAGAAAACGAATTCACCCATGTTATCCCCCTCCCTGATTTTCATGTCAGCGGCGATCCATGGGATGACTATGTCCGCGTCGATGAAAACGATAAACGATTTTTACGTACCGGAATCAATAAAGAATTATTCTGGCCTATTGGTATCAATATTCACAGCGTTAACGACCCACGCGCTGAAGAATGGGCGCATTCAAAATTAACTCCAGACCGAACAACTCAGGCTTACAAAACCTACATTGAACGTTTTTCACGAGCGGGTGCCACCAGCATTGAGATTTGGATGTCGAGTTGGAATACCGGTCTTGAATGGAATAAAACCTGGCTTGGTTTTCATGGTGTCGGTGATTATAATGAAGGTAATGCCCAACGCATGGATGAAATATTAGATCATGCCTACAAATATGGCATGCGTTTGATTTTAGTTACCAATAATCACGGCCAAGCATCAGATAAAACTGATCATGAATGGGGAACATCTCCATTTAATCATCAAAATGGTGGACCACTCGAAAAAGCCGTTGATTTTTTCCTCGACGAACGAGCACACGACCTGCAACAGGATTACCGCCGTTATTTAGTTGCGCGCTATGCTGATCATCCTGCGGTATTTTGTTGGAAGCTATTTTCAGAAATGAACCTGACCTCGATGGGTCGCTACCCAAACGGCAAACAACATCTCAAAGAATGGCACAGCAACGCATTTGACGCCTGGGCTAAGTTAGACATCTACGATCATTTATTAACCAGTCATTGGAGTGGCGATTATCGTCAGCCTGATCGCGAATTATTAGCATTACCCAATATCGATTTAATTAACTGCAATGCCTATCATCAACGTTGGAAACGCAACGACAATCGCCTTGGTGCAAATATTATTTATAACACCAACTTTCATCCAAGTCTTGGCTTCAGCCCATTACAAAAACCGGTTATTTTATCTGAATTTTGCACCAGTTGGAAAGCTGGACCTTATCCACAGATGTTAGCCGAACATCACATTGCTGCTTGGGCTGCGTGGGTTTCTGGACTAGCATGCTCGCCACACAATTGGTGGCATGAATGGGCTGATCAAGGTGAACACTGGCATCCTTATCGAGCGGTTGCCAATTATATTAAGGGCGAAGATATACGTGGTCTCAATGGACGCTGCGTTCGCTTTGAAATCAATCACCCGAAAGATGCGCGTATGTGGTCACGTGCCTGGTTTCAACCAGGAATTATTTATGGATATATATTAGATTGGCAGTGGGGCTATGAAGGTTTATTGCATCCACTTCATCAGGGCGTCAGCCTCACAGTAGGCAGCACCGTTAAATCAGGTGAACTAGATTTGGAATGGTGGGATGCCAACCTCGGCACCATTATCGAAAAGAAAAAAATTATGCACAAAAAAGGGCCTTTAATTATACAGTGCCCTGACTTTCGTCGCCATATTGCCTTTAAATTACGACGACTCACGACTGTCAACGAGTAATATTAATAAAAAACTAGTGATTTTATTTCACTGGTAAGGTAGTCGCTTTAATTGGAATTTTTTTACCTTGTAAAACAGCCTCATACCATGCCTTGCTACGTGGATCATATTCTGTTAACGGACCACTATGATTACCATGCGGGTGTAAAATGGCCTCAACGGGACCCTTCATTTGATTAATAGCAGCAATAATTCCAGTACTGCGCGAAACCGGATCCCCAAGACCAAAGCCAACTAAGGTTGGGCATTCCATACGTGAGGCGAAATTCACGCCGTCATAATAACGCGATGCGTTAATTTTGGCCTCATTGTTTTCATCACCATGTAACCAACTTGGCCATGGAATGCCGCGATCAGCTACCGGTGCTGTATGGCCACACCCAGCAGGAACAGCTGCAATTACCGCAGTGACTTTTTTATTTAATCCTGCTGCAACAAATGCCTGAAAGCCACCCTGACTGCCTCCTGTTACAATTAAATTTTTCCCATCCCAATCCGGATGCTGAGCAAGATAGTCAACACCGCGTGAACAAGATAAGAACATTCTCAAAAAATATGATTTTTCACGATCATCATTGCCCTGCGTTGCATAGCGCTTCAATTTTCCATTGGCCATTTCTTTGTAAAATGCCTTATCTTTATCAATTGGTAAATCATGAGCCAAAATGTTGAGCACTAAAAAACCATTATCGGCACGCCATATAGACCAATGTGGATTGAGACCGTATACACCAGCCCATTGCACAATTAAAAGTGCTGGGCGCTTACCTTCTTTTTTATGTTTACACAAGCGACCTTGAATCTTTTGACCATCAATTGTATCCATTGAAATCTTCCACGATAGCACATTGGGTGCAGGAACGGTTTCAGGCGTCAGTTGTGCATTCATTGGCACTGCCTCCTGACGTTTTAATTGTTTTTCCCAGAAGGCATCGAAATCATCTGGCACTGGCATAGACGGTTTAATTGCCCCAGGGGCCACAACAGCACCACTATCTTTTTTCAAATGCTTACCTTTTTTAGCCTTAGCATACGGCACTTGAATATGCACAATCATCGTGCCTGGCTTATCAAGTTTGCCGGAAAAAGTTTTTGCACCGCTGCTTAAGTCCAAAGTGCCAGCACTCAATTGTTCTTTGCCGTCGCGTAACAATTTATAACTAGCAGCAGCAGCCTCCTCCTTGCTGACTCCGTTTACTGAGACCGTCCAAACGGCTTCTTCGCCTATTTTAAATATACCACTTTCGTTATTTAAGCTCACCTTGATTTGAGCGTTCTCTTCCGCCGCACAGCACAGAAAAAAACCAATGAGGATGATGCTCAGTATAGATCTCATAAAATGCTCCATGGAAAGTACGAACGAAGTTTATAGCTGTGACTAGCAGATAAACCACTTGCTCAGTTTCTGTGTGATCGTTATGCGCACAATGATCATTATACACACCAAACGTACAGATTTCATTGCATTTTGAAGCATGCTTATTGCGTAATCTGCGCATTGTACCGAGGATAGCATTCTTAGAATCCCAGTCCCACAGGAGAATGTGCATGGCATCCAAAGTCGCCCTACAAATGTTTACCGTCCGCGAACACACCAAAACTGCGGAAGATTTTATCGCAACCTGTAAAAAGGCCGCTGACATCGGTTACACAGCCGTACAGTTATCTGCTGTTGGCTGTATGAATGGCGATAATCCAGAAGTCGACGCTGCCACTGCCAGAAAAGTCCTCGATGACAATGGATTAAAATGCATTGCCACTCATCGCAGTTGGGATGAATTAATAAATAATACCGAAAAAGAAATCGAATTTCACCAAACCCTCGGTTGTGATTACGCCGCCATTGGTGGTATTGGTAGTCACGACCAAACTATCGCCGGTTACCGCCAATGGATCGCAGATGCCAAACCGATGATTGAAAAATTAAAAGGCGCTGGCATTCGATTTGGTCATCATAATCACGCCAAAGAATTCTTTAAAGAAGATCCACACGGTCCTTTCTTAGAAGACATCTTAATTGATGAAGGTGGTGATGATCTGTTTATGGAACTAGACCTCTACTGGGTCGAACATGGTGGCGCCAACTGCATGAAGGTTGTTGAACGTTGCAAAGGTCGTGTCCCCGTCATTCACTTAAAAGACCGCGAAGTTATTCAAGGGACCAGTGATACGCGTATCGCACCAATCGGTGAAGGCACGCTTGACTGGGATAGCATTATTCCTGTCTGTGAAGCCAACGGTGTTGATTGGTACTGCGTCGAGCAAGACCAATGTTACCGCGATGCTTTCGATTGCATCAAATCAAGCTTCGACTTCTTAACTAGCAAAGGTCTTTAGTAGATACGACTGAGCAGAATTCACCGTGTAAACTACTTAAGTGTATACGGTGAATTTCCTCGGCGTTTATTTCATTACCATCTAGATCTTTGCGGTTGAAAGTAGCGCAGGCATCGCCAACTAATTGCACATTGAAACCTAAATTACCAGCCATACGTGTGCTGGTCGAAACGCAGTGGTCGGTGGTTAATCCAACGATTACTAAATCAATGAAATTATGCTGGCGCAGGTATTGCTCTAGATCGTTACCTATAAATGCACTATTAACCGTTTTGGTGAATATCGCTTCGCCTTCAATAGGTTCAGCGAATTCTTCAAAGGCATTACCAGCTTGATCCGGCCGTAATGGTGAATCTGCCTCCGTTGAATGATGTTGTATATGAATAATTGGCCATCCCTGTGCTCGCCAATGTTTTAACAATAACTCCATATTAGCTTCGGCGTCAGGGTTATTACGTATTCCCCATTTAGGATCGTCGAATCCTTGTTGTACGTCGATTAATAACAGCACTGCATGATTCATCTTAAGTCGTCAACTCTCTTTATCACATAGCAATATATACAAATCACCATTCACATCATTGCCAGTTAGAATATTACCCTCGCCTTTTATATAAATTTGATCACCAACCTTCATCTCCTTTGTTAAATGAATTTCCACACAAACTTCCTGTTCATTGATTATTTTTCTATTCGCCAAAGTTTTTTTAACATATTTAACATCAAGAGAATCACCTCTATTAATTTGACTTTGATCAACTGGAAATTCTACGCCGATATCTGGCTTTTCTGGATAACCACCCCTACTCTTCAATAGATAAAATAGTAAAAGGAGTAGAGGTACGAAAAGGATGTAAATGTCAAATCTTAAATCCATCTAAGAAATATATTACACTACAGATGCTTCGCAAACCAATCAATCGCTTTGGCCTGGGTATCATCATCAAAACAATGCACCTTTGGTGGCATCCACATTTCGCCTTTATCTGGCACCCCCGCCCATTTGAATCCATCAGCGATTATTTGTGCTGCTTTTTCTTTGGATTCAATTGGAAACAGTTGATCGTAGGTTCCGCAAACGACTAAGGCTGCGCGCGGTGCTGCCATAATAGCCAAATCAGGAATGTCGATCCGACGCCACACACCAGGTAATAAATTAAACGTACCGACCGCCCCATTCACATTAAATTGTGCATGCTCACGACCAGTCGTCATCCAACCAACTGACACCGATGCTTTAATGCGATTGTCTAATGCGGACAACATATTGGTACGCCAACCGCCGCCCGATAAACCCGTGCAGCCTACACGTTCACTATCAATATCGTCGCGGCTTTGCAAATAATCAATACATGCTGCGTCATCACCGAAATTAATTCCTGCCCAGGTGGTTCCGGCCCAATTTAAATTACGTACACCAAGATAAAGCTGCGAGACACAATGCTGATTCATTTCAACAGCTTGATTAATATCTAAATCAAAGGCATCGAATGCTTTTGGAATATGACCTAGTCCATAAGGCACACGTTCACCAAAGTGAAAGGCATCGATGACTATTACACCATAACCAGCACGTGCCATTTCATGTGCTAAGTATTTGCCACTGTAGGCTTTTTCACGATGTTGTTTTAATAAAGGGTGATCGCGACCAGTATCAACAATGCGTGATGCACCAAAAATCATCGGACCACCCCATGCATGAAAAACTACCAAACCTGGAATTTTACCAGTTGCATTTTGTGGTTTTAAAAAATAGCCCTTTGCACGATTCCAACTCGATGTATTAAATCGCACCTCTTCACAGTGCAGACCATCATTAGTCCACGTGCGCACGGTCTCTGGCTCTAAATCTACCGATCCAGCATCGTAATGCAGACCATCACGTGTGAATGCCTGCACTTCTTCCTTCCATTCATCGAAGGGTCGATCCATACAATTCGCGGCATGTAAATCGAGTGGACGGGCGGCGTGCAAGGCATCAATGATGTGCGCCTGCTCACCATAAAGATTATGTGGATTACTTAATTGGGGGATCTCTGGATCAGTCATAGACGCCAAGTCTATGCCCACTCATTTACTGAACCAAGTGAGCAAGCCAGGATAAATGCCCAGATTCTCCGTTTCAAAACTTTTACAAGATCAAGCGTTCCTGGGACCGCGGACATCCTGTCCGCATGTTAAACGACCAACCATGCTGTAATCCCACTCATCAGCGCAGGTAACTAAACCTACCTTTACTGGATTCTCATCAATATAAGAAAATGCATTGATATAATGTTGCTCATCACGAATAAAACGATCCCAATACTCTTGAGCCCAAAAAACTCCAACTTTTCTTAAAGATTTATTGGCTGCATTTGCAGTAAAACTTTTCCAAGATTGTATAACTCTACTTAGCGAGAATTGTTCGTATTGACGAATCAAAACGTGCACATGATTCGGCATCACCACCCAATTTAATAAATCATAGCGCTCTTTGTCGAAAAACATCCACGCATCAATAACCAGTTCAGCAATATGTGGCTTACAAAGTGCACATGAACCAATCCCATGATCTAACCAAACTTCAATTTTACTTCGGTACTCCTGTTCTTGTATATCCCCAGCTTCTAACTTCTCTTTTAATTTGAATAACAAATGTTGCGGCAATGAATCTGCCAAGCGATAAGTAATCATTTGGTAGGTTTGGGCAGCATCAAAATGGGGAAGATAACCCCTTGAGAACCAACCTTTGTGTTCAATATGTCCCATGATAATATCATACAATATTACTATACAAAAACAATGGTGCGGACAGGATGTCCGCGGTCCCAGGAACGATTACTTTAAATACAACGCTTTATGAGCTTGCAATTGATTCTGGAAGTTTTGGCAGTTCCCAAGCTGATTCTGGAATAACCCAACGGTCAGGTTCTTCGACATTGGTATTCCATCCCCATTCATCAAATATCTTTTCGTGTTGGTGTCGCTCTTTGAGTGCAGCCTTAATAGCATCCGGATCCCACAGATTAAATAGTGTTGATTTTAGCTCTAACAATTCTTTTGGATATTGCTCACTCACATCAACGGTTTCAGCTTTATCATTGCTGTGGTCGAATAAAATACCTTCTTCGGTTTTATCGAAATTCCAATACTTCCAATTCTTGAATCGAATCATGCGTCCTACTTTACCAGAGTGCGCAATATCACTATACACTGGCACATCTTCGAGTGTTTGGCCTAACAATGCCGGAACGAAACTCCGCCCATCACTATCCGGCAATGCAGGTGATTCTGCTAACTCGGTTATTGTGGTGGGAATATCAACCATCGAAACGGGCGTTTCTACAACATTATTTTTTACAACGCCGTTGCCACTCACAATTAATGGAATGGCTACCGCATCTTCAAAAAAGGTCATCTTACCCCAAAGCCCACGATTACCGCCCTGTTCACCATGATCCGAGGTATACATAAATACTTCCTCACGATTATTTTTTTGTGCGTGATTATCCCATGCTGTTTTTACTTGACCAACTAAATCATCGGTGTGCTCAATTAAACCATAATAAGCAGCACGTAAACAACGAATCGATTCAGGATTTAATCGATCGTCTTCTAATATGCGTTTACGATCAACGCTATGCATAGCTACATCATCAGGACTAATTGGCTGATCGACACGCTCATAATATTTTTCGAATAAATGCGGCGGTGCGACAAAGGTATGATGCGGACCATAGGTACCGACGACTAAAAATAACGGACGATCATGTGGCTTGGATAATTCCTCAAGTGCCGCAGCAATAACAGCGCGGTCATAGGCAAGTACCGGTGAATCACCGGCGCCATAATGCTTAGCCCAATTCCACGACGGTGTTTCAACATACGGACCTAAGTCGTCACGCTTGGCACCACCACGACCAGCAATGCACGGTGTAAAATCACCCATGATACGTCGTTCAAAACCATGACGCTGGTCTTGGCCAGAAAAATGCATGCGCCCACATAAAATAGTTT
>JANQLF010000213.1 GCA_028280785.1 Planctomycetota bacterium | reverse complement strand
GTATGTCTACGCGAACCACGTTATTACGATGGCAAATGTAGTATCTGTGATCACAATGAACGCTGCGGTGGATCGCGTAGTCGCACTTATGCATTAACTGGCGATGCTCTCGGCAGTGATCCGACTTGTCCCTATGTACCACCAGCACTCAAGAAAAAAGATGCGGTAGTTACTAATTAGGCTGGACTTAAACCAGACATTGGACCGGAAAGTATTTCGATCTCTTTGCGCTCAATAGGTGGTTTGATACCACGATCAGCGAAAGTGTTTTTAATACGCAGGCGTAATTCCGCAGCAACCATTGCATGGGTACCAGATTTTACTTTAGTTTTAGTTCTAATCGTCACATCACTTTGATTCAAACTCAAGATGCCAAAAATTTCCGTCGGCTCGAGAACCTCTTCCATCTCTTGGTTTAATTGCTGACCGATTTCTTTTAAAACTTCCATGGTTTCCTGGGCTGATTCATCATAATGAATTTCAACATCGACAACTGAATACATATATTCTTTTGAGTAGTTAATGATCTGACGCATGTCGCCGTTACGAATAATGTGGACACGACCTTCCATGTCGCGAACCTTTGTCGTTCTAAAATCAATGCGCTCGACCACGCCATAAGCCCCGCCACCTTCAACCAAGTCGCCCACCAAATAAATATGCTCTAGAATAATAAAGAAGCCTGAGACAACATCATTGATTAATGGCTGAGCCCCAAGACCGACGACGACACCTAAGATACCAGCACCCGCCAAAAATGGCATCGGGTCGAAGCCCATGGCACGAAGCATTAAGACAAAGCAGGTAAAATAACAGGCATTTTTAAAAATGCTCTTAACCAAGGGTAGTATTGTTTCTCGACGACGACGCTCCATGTCATCAAGCTTCTTAGTTCCCATGACTTGTTTATTGATAAACAAGTAACCCAATTCGATGACCACACGGGCAATAAAGAATATTCCTATGGCTTCGATTAAATTCTGGCCAAAGTCAGCCATATCCTTGGGTAAATGTAATTGCTTCATCACTAAAATACCGACACCAATCCACAATACATATTCTAAACATTTTCGGAATAACGGCACCAAAGGCTTTAAGGTTGCATAGTATTGATGCCAGCTTTTCTTCTCGGCGTAACGCTGGCTTAAACCATCCAGGGTATCAACGATCACACTGGTGATACGAACAATGCTCAGGCCAATCGCAATAATCAAATAAATAGTTGCAATGGTATACAACGTGTCGGTAAAAAATTGTGGTAAACGCAATTGCTGGAAGGTGAAAATAACAACGAATATCCAAACCACATTGGTTAGGATATTGGTAATCCCATTAAAGAAGGTCGACAAGCTTTCATCATTAGCCTTAAGCCCTTCCCAAGATTTAGCTTTTGCTTCTAATGCTTCGGCAATTCGGGTTATGATATTATTGACAATGCGTGCACCAATAATTGCAGCCATGATACACAGAAAGGCTTTACCAATTTCCATCCACGCTGATGCAGGAATATTACTAATCAGTGCATAGGTTTCTTCATAAGCATTCTTGCCCTGATACACCATCCAAACATTAAAACAGGCGATACCACTAATGACCAAGGTAACAATTATAGTAAATAATAAACGAGAATGCTTTTGAATGGCATCGCAGCGCTTGTTGACTATTTCAGACTCACTCAGTGAACGAATTCGCGACACCAAAACACGAATTAATAAATGCGCCGCAACACCAATGAAAACTAAAGCAGCAAATTCAGCCACCATGAGTAGACTAAAGTCAAGAATTCCCTGCGGACTCTGAAACATATCCCAAGTCGTTAAATCAGACAATTTATCGACCGCATCAACTTTAGGCATTTCCTGTACAGCAGTTTGCCCATTTGAACCCGGAACGATTTGCTCATCAGCCATAATAACAACCTACCAAATTTAATTTATTGCGGATAGGTTTGCACATGGAAGGTGCGAACGTGCTTGTAACCACTACCCTCACCAAACCAGGTATCAAAAATTGATTGCCATTCACCGGTTTCCCACATACGCTGAAGTGCCTCATTGACCGCATCACGAAGATCAGATTGATTCTCAGCAATACCAATACCGAATGGCTCTTCGCTAAATTGCTCACCAACAATTTTAAATCCAGCTTGTGGATGTTTATTACGAATACCCTCAAGAACAATTCCATCTGTTGATATGGCTTCGACTGCACCTGATTTCAGTGCATCGACCATTTCTCTATTGGTGTGGAATACTTTTAATTTAGCGCCTGGGGCAACGATGCGCAAATTCCTTTCACCAGTAGTATCTTTAATACAACCCACTACTTTACCTGTAGTATCTAAATAGTTGTTAATGCTTGAATCTTTTGCCACCAATAGCATTTGCCCGTCTTGGAAGTAAGGCAGACTAAAATCAATGTCCTGTTCACGTTGACGGGTAATGGTCATATTTGCAATTACCAAATCAGCCTTGTCATTTGTCAAAACACTGATGCGTTCGCTCGAAGAAACTGGAATATATCGGATCGTATCGATACCTAATTCACGGGCGACTGCACCGATGATATCAATCTCAAAACCGGCATGGGCTCTGCCCAAGGTAAAACCAAACGGTGGGGCATCGGTTTTTACAGCCACACGCAAAGTTTTAGCCGCCTTGATATTATCCAAAGCACTGATTTTCTTTACACGGCTCGTGCTATTTCCAGTGCACGATGCACTAAGTAGTAGTATGCTTACAAGTAAAATAAAATGTTTCACAATTGTCTCCTTTATTACTGCCTATGGTCGCTTGTTCTTCATTGCGCCATAGCGCATATGCATACATGCTCGTAATGTTTCACCTAACTTCTCGTTTGTTTCATCTTTTTCATAAAAGCTGCGGTAGATCAGCATCGCCTGAGTAAGATAACGGAAGGCCTCGCCATATTCTTTGTCACGATCATAAGTCGCGGGCATATCTACAGCTTTCGTGTAATGAGCTTCACCTTTAGCCATTAATTTATCAGCATTTGCCAAGGTCTGCTCAACTTTTCCTTCTTTACGTTCTTTGTATTCTTTTTTACCAGCATCGAGTGCCTCTTTTTGTGTTTTATAATAAACAATACGGCGCTTGTTTAAGCGCTTCGCTCTTGAACTATCGACTGAATAGAAATATTTACCGCTTAACTCAGCTACATATTTTGCTGAGGCTCTCATCGAAGCAGAACTGTCTTTACGCGATGTTTCTTTTTTCGGTTCTTTTTTGGCTACAGCTACTTCCGGCTCTTTATCAGGCATAGTCTTCTTCGGCTCAGCCGCTTCACCCCAGATTCCTTTTTTAGCACTTTTTGCTTCGGCTTCAGCTTCGGCCATTTTCTTGGCATATTTATCTTCAGCGTCGCTACCGGGTGCATATTGAGCCAGACCCGCTTCAACGAGTTTAATATTGATACTCTTATTGCTCTTTAACAGATGGACACGACCAGTACCACCAGCTTCACCATACGATGCTTCATATTTAATACGCAACTTCTGACCTTCAGCCAATTTCTTCAAAAGCTTCAAAGCCGCTGCCTGAATTGATGCATCCTCAGGAATCTGGATGTGCGCCAACTTGAACGAAACCGGCACATCGGCCACTTCGAGGACAACTGCCCCTGGTTCATTGACAGCAACCACATCTGCTGCGGTAACCTGGGCCACCAGTATAAGAACGATTCCTAGTAACAAATAACGCATAACCATATCCTTAGATTATCAGCTCTTGAGATCAGGCAGCATGATTAGACCAAATCTCAATATGATAGTCTGGGCATCAGAACTGATTCCTTTGCGTATCAAATAAACTGGCACATTTATCCAGAGAAAAATTCATAACTTCTCTTGTCATACTTTAATAAATATGCCAAAATGAGGCTCAATCAGGACTTAACCATGACCTATCTCGAGCAAAAAAAAATTATATTTCACAACCCTATTCGTCAAATTGATGAGTTTGCGCGGTTCGCAGAAGTTGCGGCCCAACTTAAAGAGCATGGCGACGTCCTGGTCGATGTTGGAACTTTAGCTGACCGAAATTGGCCGATGCGTCCTCAGCACTTGAGCCCATGGCATGATTACGCCGATCGTTCACCGTCGCTGCATCACTTTTTTCCTCATCCACAAGTAGCTGAACATTTAGATACGGCATGGCTGCAAGCCAACCAAGATCTGATCAAACGAAAAGCCGATATATTAGAACAGCATGGTCTCAAAGCATCAATCTGGGCAGTCGAACCTTTTTTATTACCCGAATCATTTTTTACTGCCTACCCACATTTACGCGGCCCACGTGTTGACCACCCGCGCCGCAGTAGTCACGATGAATTTTCCCTGTGCACTGATCATCCAGAGACCTTAGACATTTATCGCCAGACTTGTGCACAATTAAAACAACATGTTCCACAATTAATGGCCTTAAGTTTAAAAGGCAATGATGCTGGCTCTGCTTTTTGTTGGGCCGCTAGCGGCTACCCCGGACGCAATGGGCCACGACATTGTGAGCATGTGCGCCCCGGACAGCGCGTCGGTAATTTTCTGAGTGCCTTGCACGAGGGCTTTAAACAATCAGGTGACGATCCGGTCATCTATTATGGTGGCAACATGAGTCATAATGAAATTTATGATGTCGAACATTATATGCCCGAAAATACGCATTTGCATGGCATGCATTCCGGCTGCATTAAAGCTGGCGCTAAAATTTCCAGTCTTTATCCGATTAAAGGCATTTATAATCCCTTAGAAATAATTAAAACGACTGCACAATTCAATCAAACATCTACACATACTCTTTTCATGGACTTTCGTTCATCCTATGATCGTGGTGGTGAGTCGACAGAAACAGTTCAGCATGTCGTAGAACTTGTTAATACATCTTTGAAAAATGACGCCCCTAATGGCACGCGCGCGATTCACAATGCTCTTGCTGATTGGTGCAGTGAGCAAGTTGGCGCTGATCAAAGTGAGGCTCTATTCGAATTACTTCTGCAGATGGATGAATGCTTTCGCTTAAAAAATCACAGCGCCCCTGGCTTTACCACTTTATACGCTGCGGTTTCCAATCGCCTCATGACTCGACCATTTGTATTTAATCCAAATCTGCTCAACGATGATGAGGAGTCTTATTTCCTACCGCATGTCTTTAATATTTTCGAAGAACACGCGCGCAACGATTACATCGACATTCACGGCGCCCGTCTGCACGGTGGCACCATCGTCGCTAATGATAGTAACAGCAGCCCTGCAATACTGGGGCTCTTCAATAAAATGGCATCTCTCGGCAAAAACATGCAGCGCATTGCCCCTGAGCATGAAGCCTTAAGTACACTTGGTTTATCTTTGCGCATGTGGTCCTCGTTAATGCGTTCGATTTATAATTTTTATCAAGGCCAATTAATTCGTTATACACATCAACAGCGCATTGAGGAAGTCGACAACAATGAACTCATCGATCCCAGTAATTCCAATCGTAATCCAGTCAGCCAAGACTTGCTCCATTGGAATGCCTTGATGCGCGATGAAATCGACAACACCGCGGAACTTATTCAATTACTTAAAGACGGTGGTCTTGATCACATGGTACACGCTGCTGAAGACCGTTACCAATGCACCTTTGTGTTAGGTCCTGATTTAATCCAAAATCTAGAATCAAAAATAAAAATTACCAAAGATCATTGGCTAGACGTCGAAAAATACTTGGTTTGTCCTAACGTTTAATTGTCGAAGTCATTGCGCGCTGATGGTATATCCGGGCGCTCGTCCATGTCTGGGTACATCAATTTCCAAGTATCGTAGAGGTACGCATGCTCCATGAACAAGGGCTGTGGTAGCCACACGCGGAACACGTTATCACCGCTCCACTTATTTCCTGCCGAAGCGTAATCGCACATCGTGATACTCGTATTCTCGGTGACGATATGCACCTTGTGATAGGTACAGGTTATCGTGCAAGACAATAAAAAGTCATCCGCGGTGTCACTTTGCAATGCGCCGTCGATGTAGCTATCCTCGTCGACGACTAAGCGCAAGGAACTACGCAACGTTTCTTGCACACGATTATCCAACGCCAATAAAATCGGACCACGCATCACCGCGAATGCAGGCGCACCGCTCGGTGCGGCAATTGCACGACAACGCATATCTAAATCTAAAGTAATTTCATCGCCATCCTGCCATTCGCGATTTATTTCAGTATAGGAGCCAGGCTTAGCTTTAAGCTCTTCGCCATTTATTTGTAATTGTGTTTCTCGTGACCATGCGGGAATGCGCAGACGCAGATTAAATGCTTTCGCTTCATCAACATTAATACGCAACGAAACGGCCCCCTGAACGGGATACTGTGTTTCTTGCGTAATGCTTACGGCCGATGCATCAGCTAAATGCAATTGCGCCTTACCCTGTCCATAAAAATTAACAATCGGACCCGCTTCATCTTGCATGACTGCCCAACGATGGGTTAACAACATCGCTCGCGGACCACTCGCAACACAGCAACTCAAACCAATCTCTTCGAACTGATAATGCGAAGCAACGCGCTCACCAATTAACGGTGAATAATACGACCACCAAGTGCCATCTGGTGTTACTGACGCCGACAGAGCATTAAACAACGCCTGCTCCATGTCATCTGCCCACGATGCATCACCAGTTAACTGTAATAATTTATAACATAATTTTATCCAAGTTACCGTGACGCAGGTTTCCTGGGCCTGTTCGAAGACTTCGGTTTGGTAACGCGCACCGTGGCACCACGTTTCGTGATTGGATCCAGAACCAGCAACGGTTAATTCCGTTTTGCGAATATTCTCAGCTAAAGATATTGCCGCATCCAAATAACGACGCTCCTCCGTTTGGCGGTATAATTCACATAAACCTTCAAAGCACGACATTTGCTCATAAGCCTTATGATTACCAACGTCTTTAGCGTCTTTCCCCTCAAGTGCAGCATCAACTAAACGCAAACCCTCCTCAGCATAATCATTAGCGTCTTTCCAACGCGCGACTAAATGCAGACAAAATTCTGTGTATTCCTGCTTACCCGTAATTTGCGCTAATAAAGCCAAGGGCTCCAATATAGAATTAGGCGCCAAGCCTTCCCAGGCCCAGTGACCTGTATTGCTCAAATTAATTTTCTCAGGTCCTACCTGGGTCATAAAATGCTGAACCATTTTTTCGGCAGCGACCAGCGCTGAGGCGTCAGTACTGACTTGATAATAATGCAGTAAACCAAGCAAAACATATTTACGCGACCAAGTATCCCAGTGCCCATGCTGGACGTCATCTTTATGCGTTGAAATACAACCATCATCGGTTTGGGTTTTAACTATTTCACTGACTGCTTCTTGCATTTTTTCTTTGAGCGCATCAGTCGGCGTATAGGTGTAGGCTAAGACTAAAGCCGTGAACCACTTGCCCCAAAATTCACCGCGGAATTTATCAGGTCCATCATTACGAATACGAAATGGTTTCACCAAACGTTCGATGTCTTGATTGGCAATACGCTGATCAATGCATTGCTGCATGCGCTTACCAATTACACCGTTTAAATGTACGTGACCTGATTCAAGCGGGTACATATATTCTTTAACAGCCATATTTATTCCTGTCGCGACATCCTAGTCCTCATTGCTATGACTCAATTAAAAATCAATTGCTGTTCGCGCAAAAATGTTCAGGAATTCTGTACGTGTTCGTCTATTGCACGCAAGGCTTCAAGGGCTGGCAACGCTAAACCGATGTGTCCTTTTTCTATGCTAGATTCACGGAGATTAATGCGAATAACCGTGGCGTTATATTGCATTGATTCCCAACGCACGGTTGGAATCGCCGTTCCGGCACCGAGTTCAACAATAACGAGCTTTTTACCATCCATTGCTTTCATGTGACTGAGATAACGTTCCATCTGTTGCCGACTACGTTCTGGCAACCACATTGAATCACCAAACATTAAAATATTCGGTCGGGCCACGGCACCACAATGCGGACAGCGAGGAAAGGCTTCACTGGAACGACACGTTTCCTCATCAACAGTAATATCGCTTTCATTTTGCCATATATCGGTGCAACAAAAATCATTACACTGTAGATGATTAATCGACCCATGACACTCATAGACATGCACATCTTTAAAGCCAGCTTTTTGAAAATGACCATCAACATTGCTAGTGAAAATAAATGATGGAAACGATTTTGTATCTGCCCATTTTTTCAATATATGAAATCCCGCATGTGGCTGCGTCGCACGATACATATTTAAGCGATGTCCATAAAAGCCCCAGGCCAGTTGAGGATCGCGAACAAACCAGCGTGGATTGGCAAGTTCCATGAAATTTAAGTCTAATTTTTCAAATGCTGGGTAAGCCTTCCAAAATCCATTATTACCGCGAAAGTCTGGCAGACCAGAATCAACACCCATACCTGCACCTGCATGGAATGACAATACATCGGCTTCCTGTATAAAATTCGCAGCTTTTTTAATATCCTTTGCCTGGCCCATAAGAACACTCCACCACCATTATAAGCCATGACAATCTCTTTGCTAAATAAAAACTTCTCGCACAAGCACACGTGAACCCTATGGATATTTTTTGACAAAATAACCGGAACGTGATCTTAACACAAAACTACATGACCACCGTAAGGCGTGACATACGCGTTTACAATATATTAATGCTGCCACCCTTGCGATAATGAGCCATAAGATGACGGGCTTGGCGACGGATTTTTTTATCATCGTCTAACTGCATGCCTTCGATTGCAGCAACTACCCGCTCTTCGAGCACACGCGGTGAACCATCTGCGAGCAAATGTAAGACGTGACGACGCACTACAGCAGCTTCGTCCTTGGCTAATTCAAAGACGCGATCCCATACAGCTTGATCATGCTGCTTGATACGACAGGGACAGAGCTGACGAATGGCACGTGCACGTTCTTTGGCAGCCTTACTGTGGGTTAATTGCAGTAAGTCACTGCGGTCATCTTTACCAATTTTGCAATCTCTCATAACAATGCCTTGACGTTTAATTTTCCAGTAATTGGACAGTGTTTTTACTAGCACCTTACTCTTAGGACTATAGCAGATCGTCAAGTTTTAGGGCCCTGAGACCTCATTGACTCTGAGGAAAAAGTCCGTTATCTGTGCACCGATTTGCTCATCGGATAGGTGCCATTAACAGCGCACAGATCCAACGAGTACAGCACCACAAATTCAAGGAAGTATAATGAGTAAGATAATTTACACCAAAACTGACGAAGCACCTGCATTGGCCACCTATTCGTTTCTACCAATCATCCGTGCCTTCACTGAGTCTTCAGGCATTGAAATCGATTATGCCGACATTTCTCTCGCTGGTCGTGTGATCGCTAACTTCCCTGAGAATTTGACGAACGAACAAAATCAAACCGACACCCTCAGTGAATTGGGTGAGCTCGCTAAAACACCTGAAGCCAACATTATTAAATTACCAAACATCAGTGCATCGATCCCACAGCTCCAAGCCTGCATCGCTGAATTACAAGCGCACGGTTACGATATTCCAAACTATCCAGAAGAACCAGCGAACGCTGATGAAGAAGCCATCAAAGCACGCTATGCCAAGGTCCTTGGTTCAGCAGTAAACCCAGTGCTCCGCGAAGGTAATTCTGACCGCCGTGTTGCCGCACCGGTGAAAGCATTTGCTCAGAAAAACCCACACTCGATGGGCGCCTGGTCGAAAGACACCAAATCACATGTCGCACACATGGATGACAATGATTTCTTCGCCAGCGAACAATCACACATCATGAGTGAAGCTGATGATGTAAAAATCGAGCACGTCGCTGCCGATGGCACCGCGACAACTTTAAAAGCATCAACGCCATTATTAGCTGGCGAAGTGATCGACGCGTCGTTTATGAGCGTCAAAGCATTGCGTGCATTCTTCGCAAAAGAAATCGACGATGCCAAAGCACAAGACGTCTTGTTCTCATTGCATTTAAAAGCGACGATGATGAAAGTCTCTGACCCAATTATGTTCGGTCACTGCGTCACCGTTTATTACAAAGATGTCTTTGAAAAACATGCAGCAACTTTTGACGAAATTGGTGTCGATGCCAATAATGGCCTTGGTGATGTCTATGCAAAAATTCAAAAATTAGATGAGGCGAAACGCGCTCAAATTGAAGCCGATATTCAAGCCGTTTACGAAAATCGTCCACGCATGGCGATGGTCAATTCTGATAAAGGTATCACCAACTTACATGTACCGAGCGACGTGATTATCGACGCCTCTATGCCAGCGGCGATTCGTACCTCTGGTCAAATGTGGGGACCCGATGGCAATTTAGCCGATACGAAATTCACGATCCCTGATCGCAGCTACGCTCGTGTTTATGACGAGTGCGTTAAATTCTGTGCAGAAAACGGCGCCTTCGATCCAAGCACCATGGGCAATGTGTGCAACGTTGGTTTAATGGCACAGAAAGCCGAAGAATACGGCTCACATGATAAAACCTTTGAAGCACCAACCGACGGCAGCATTCGCGTTGTTGATCAAAGCGGCAACACGCTTTTAGAGCACCAGGTTGAGCAAGGCGATATCTGGCGCATGAGCCAAACTAAAGACGCGGCAATTGTCGACTGGGTCAAGCTCGCAGTAACGCGTGCACGTGCTACTGGTGCCACTGCAGTATTCTGGCTCGATGAAAATCGCGCCCACGACGCCAGCTTACTGAAAAAGGTAAATGAATATTTACCACAACACGACACCGATGGTTTAGATATTCAAATTCTCGCACCTGCTGCCGCTTGTCGTTTGTCATGCGAACGTGCGCGCGACGGCAAAGACAGCATCTCTGTTACCGGTAACGTTCTGCGTGACTATTTAACTGACTTATTTCCAATTTTGGAATTAGGTACCAGTGCAAAAATGCTTTCTATTGTTCCATTGCTTGCTGGTGGCGGTTTATATGAGACTGGTGCCGGTGGTTCAGCACCAAAACATGTTCAACAATTTGAAGCTGAAGGTCACTTACGTTGGGATTCACTCGGTGAATTCTTAGCCCTTGCTGTTTCTATCGAAGACTTGGCAGAGAAAACCAACAACAGCAAAGGAAAAGTCGTTGCTGCTGCACTTGATGCTGCTACTGCGAAGTTCCTCGATTCAAATAAAGCACCGTCACGCAAGGTCAATGAAATCGATAACCGCGGCAGCCACTTCTACTTAGCCTTGTACTGGGCCGAAGCATTAGCCGCGCAAGACGACGACGCAGATTTGAAAAATCAATTCACTGATCTGGCAAAAACGCTTGCAGATAATGAGGTAAAAATTGCTGAAGAATTACTCGCCGCTCAAGGCCCAGCCCAAGACATTGGTGGCTATTACCATCCAGACGATGCCAAAGCTGAAGCCGCTATGCGCCCAAGCACGACCTTTAATGATGCATTAAGTGGTTTAGTAAACGCATAATTATTTCCTCTATTAAAAACAAAAAAGCACGAGATGAAAATCTCGTGCTTTTTTATTACTCTCACGGAGACACAGAGGCACAGGGCTATTACACCTCTGTGTCTCCGTGCCTCTGTGAGAAATTCAAACTATTTGCAATAAACAAACACCGATCATTAATAAGCCACTCAATAACATAGCTGCGCCAACGGCGATGTGTCCAATACGTTCATGCATGTTTAGCCTCCTCGGTGTAGAGATAACGACCGTAGCATACAAACCACAGTCCCAGGGCGATCAAAGCAAAGACGGCTGCTAAGACCAAATGCAAGGCGCGCGTTTCGGGTGCCCAGTCCACGCCAACTCGTGATAAAACAGATATCACCAACAATACAATAATCCCAATGATCGGCTTATGGTTACGCTCTAATTGCTCCATTTGCTGCGCATGACCACAGACAACTCGAGCTCCGACCATTAAACACAGTTGGAGAAAGCCTGTTATGTACATCAGGTGGTTCCAAACGATCACGTGATTGCCTTCGAAAATCGGGATGCCATGACCCAAAATGATGCACCATAACGACATCCAAATGCCCTTAATAAACCACGGGCTTTGACCGGGCCAACGCCATAGCGGCAAGGCCTCACAGAAGGCAACTGCCAACAATGCGGTGCGGACAACGCGACCTAAGACTTCCCAGTCGCCAGTTATAAAATACGAAGCAGCGAATATCGTAATGATGATACTTGGCAGAAAATTACTGCGTTTGTTTTTTTGTAATTCACAGCAGGGTCCACCACCTTGAAATTTCTTCACTAAGAAAGGGACCAATACAAAAATAAATAATAAAATACCGCCTTGCATCGCTACTAATTGCGACCAGTTGCCGAGTGTACTTGGGACAGCGACACCGATACGACTTAAGCCAAAACCAATATTTGCTAGTACTACAATGACCACGGCAGTGCAAATAGCATATACAAATTTACTTGGAGAACGTCCACGTGGGAACATCCGATACAGACAATCATAGGCAAATAACAAGAGCAGACCAATGACCACATATTCAAAAACCGCTACCTGATTAAAGAAGATGAGTAACGGAAACGACAAGAAGCCGATTGCATAAATAGACAGTTCTTTCAAGCTAATAAAGGATGCGCCCCAAACACGCGGCAACATGGTCAGCAAAAAGCCGATGATAAAGCAGTACATGGTCCCACGCATCAAGAGTTGCATGTGCTCTATTAGTGGGAAAGAAGACGCGTCACCAAAAAAGTGCGGTAACCATACGCCAACACCCAGAATGAAGTTCAATAACGCTATAGGAAAGAGTAGTCGATAGGGATCTTTAGAGAGCATGTTCATAATGAATTCCTATTATGGATAAATATATCCTTTTATATGGTTTGACAAGCGTTAATCTTTGCGGCATGCTGTCATAACTACAGATATATGGATATATTACTACTCTATTAGCTGCAATGATGACATTCTTTTACATCCTTTGACGTAATTTACTTTAGCCTTCATCCCTTTGGAGATCCGTCATGCACTCGATAACTGCTGACCAATTACCCACCCTTATTCAAGGCGGCATGGGAATGGGCATTTCACATTGGCATCTCGCTCGCAGTGTTGCGCAAGCCGGTCAACTTGGCGTTATCTCGGGCACTGCGATTGACACCATTTTAATTCGCCGCTTACAACAAGGTGATCCGCAAGGCTATATGCGAGAAGCCATGCGCGCATACCCCAACCAATCATTTGCCCAAGAAATCTATGACGAATATTTTATTGCCGATGGCAAGCCCGATGATGCTTCGTTTAAGGCAGCGCCACTCCCGCAAGTACATATGCACAGTAAGCGTGCTCAATTAATTGTTTTAGCCAATTTCTGCGAGACCTACTTAGCAAAGCAAGGCCATCAAAATCCAATTGGCATTAATTTACTTGATAAAATAGCGATTCCAAATTTAGCTTCTTTGTTTGGTGCTATGCTTGCAGGTGTTGATGTCGTTTGTATGGGCGCTGGTATTCCACATTGGGTTCCTGAAGTCCTTGAACGATTGAGCAAATGGGAATCAGCAGAAATTCAAATCCCGACAACGAAAGACGGTGTACACGCTAGCATCACACAAACCATAAATCCTGATGATTTTGGTGTACCACAACAGGATCTAAAATGCCCATTGTTTCTAGCCATCATAAGCAGTGATATTATAGGGAAATCTTTACTACGACGAACGAACGAACGCATTGATGGCTTTGTGGTCGAAAATTATACCGCTGGCGGCCACAATGCGCCACCACGTAAAAAAGATGCGCAGTCAATTGATGATTACAGTGAAAAGGACCTGCCTAATATCGATCGTATTAAAGCACTCGGACTTCCATTTTGGCTAGCTGGCTCTTGCGCCAACGTCAATCAATATCAAGCAGCTATTGAAGCAGGTGCGCGTGGCGTCCAAATAGGCACTCCCTTTGCTTTTTGCGCTGACTCCGGCATGGATCAACAAGTGCGCAATGATGCGATTGAAGCTATTCGCAATAACAGTGTTGAATTAACGACCGACTTCAAAGCCTCACCCACTGGTTACCCATTTAAAGTCCTGGACATTTATAAAAATATACAACGTAATTCACCGTGTAATGAGCGCACCTGTGACCTAGGTTATTTACGCAGTGTTGTTGAATCCGAAGATGGCAGTTTAAGCTATCGTTGTCCAGCCGAACCAATGTCGCGTTATGCTAAAAAAGGTGGTGAGGACCAAATCAGTGAAGATAAAATTTGCTTGTGCAATGGGCTTATGGCCACCTGTGGAGTTCCTCAAGTTCGTAACGGCAGACCCGAAGCCCCATTAATTACCGCAGGTGATAGTCTCGATGAGGTTAGTGAATTAGTACGCATACACGAACATTACAATGCACGTGACGTGATCGACTATGTACTAGCCCCTGTCTCTTCTTAATAGTTCTTGGATTATGGGAATGTCCCTACTCAAAAACTCATCGCCAAGAATTAATCCTTATTTAATGCCTGTATTGCAGCAATCACATCATTAATGGCATCATCAGTAGCTAAGGTCATACACATGGCTCGCATTTGCTGTGCTTCCATCGTATCATTTTGCCCACCACGTATGCCCGCTTTAAAGTTTTTAATTGCATCATAAAGATACCAAGCGTGCTGTTGTTTAATCGGTGGTCCTTTAAGCTGTTCATTGCCTTCCATATTTTGGCCATGACATGTTTTACAAACCATTAATGACGCTTGACCTTTAGCAGCATCTCCAGGACCACGGTCAGCTGGTGTTTCCGGTTTTAATTTTTCAATTTCTGCAATAACTTCGTCCACATCCGCTTCTGTTGCTAACATTTTTGCGAATGGCACCATTTGCGCACCCATTTTATCATCAGCATGGGCACCACGTTTCCCATCTTTAAATTTCTCAATTTGTCTTTTCATATACCAAGCAGATAAGCCTGCCAATCGAGGGCCTTTAACTGTTTCGTTTTTCACACCCTGCGCTTTATCACCATGACAGGCAACACAGCTACTATATTTTGATGGTGGCGGTAAATT
Organism: Planctomycetota bacterium; assembly: GCA_028280785.1. GTDB lineage: Bacteria > Planctomycetota > UBA11346 > UBA11346 > UBA11346 > JANQLF01. Next base: position 2,983 of record JANQLF010000213.1, on the reverse strand, counting down.
TGCCGGTGCTGAAGTCACGTTATTTCCACTTGCACCATCATCATTATTTGGCGGCGGCACTGACGCCATATTGTTTACCTGCGCCACAAAAATAAGCCCAATAATTAACACAAAAATAGGACTAATAATTAGAAAAATGATAATAGCTTTCATGCCAGACTGTTCTTGGTCTGGTCCACTTGTATTGGGCTCATTCATACTGGACACCCCGTGTAAATGTAAGTTATGGATATCTATATCTTTATAATAGTTTTGCCAAGTGCCACAAGCGGCAAATTTTGTTTCACATGAGAATCGAATTCAACAACGATCGCTATAGTCATAAAGTGTTAATATAACTGTCTTTAGGGCATAGTAATTTCAAATCCCCACTAGCGTGGCAAGTCTCAATCCTTATATATATCAGGATATCAATATCTATTATTATGTAATATAACAGATATGCATAGATGCTCAATTTTCTGGGACTCAGGCAACTTTTCAAATAACAGCCACTATAGTCAATCTTGAATAGGAGTTCTTGGTGCGACACGCTCAAACGTTTACAGAATGGCTTCCTGCGCTGGTCTTTACCGTGTGCGCTGTGGCGTTGTTTTTAGCCCCAACACACAGCAATGTACCAACCACGCCTACACCTGAAGTAAATCCAGAAGATTTACAAACAACGGCTGCCCGTGAACCATTGGGCAATCCGCCAATTACCAAAATTAATGGCTTTGATCGTGACTGCCAAGACTGCCACAGCCTATTTAAATCCAAGCAGGCACATAACGATGGCAAATTACAACACGATCACATCAAACTCCAACATGGTTTAAATAGCGACTGCCTCAACTGCCACCTCGAAAAAGACCGAAATAAATTACGCCTTCATTCGAATAAATCCGTTACCTTCGACAAAAGTGAAATGTTGTGTGCTCAATGTCACGGAACCACATTTCGTGATTGGAAAAACGGCAGTCATGGTCGCGTACAAGGCTCATGGATTGAGCACTCAGAAGAACGCACCCGCCTCACCTGTGTCGCTTGTCACGACCCACATAAACCAGCTTTTCCAGGTATCGCCCCCCTACCAGGCCCACAAACATTACGCATGGGCAAACCCAATGGATATCACGCCCATTACAAAAGCTCTTTAATGGAATGGCTTAACCAAGACGAAAACGAGGAGCATACACATGAGTGAAGGCAATATCGATGTTTCTCGTCGTGGTTTTTTACGCAAAAGCATTACTGCAGTTACCGGCTTAACTGCTTTTGCCGCTGCCTTGAGTCCGTTGAAAGATGTGACGTTGGACGATGTTAACACGCTCGAAAGTTTATTACAAAAACACTATAAAGAAATGAACGAAGAGGACATGCAGGCTGCATTAGATCGCATTCGTTCTCAAGTTGAAATACGCTATGACATTCGACCAGACATTAAAGACATTAAAGCTAAAGATGGTGTCGAATTTGTTTACGCATTAAATTTAAGTCGTTGCGTTGGTTGTCGCAAATGCGTTCATGCTTGTGTAGATGAAAATAATCAAAGCCGTGAACCAGAGATCCAATATATCCGTGTATTAGAAATGCCACGTGGCAGCACCGATATCGAAAAAGGCAATCACCACTACGATCATCCTACCGTTCCTGATGATGATCATTTTTATATGCCGATTCAGTGTCATCAGTGTAAAGATGCGCCGTGCGTAAAAGTATGCCCGATCGAAGCAACCTGGACTGAAGATGACGGTATTACCGTTATAGACTACGACTGGTGTATTGGTTGTCGCTACTGTGAAGCAGCCTGTCCGTACTGGGCTCGTCGTTTCAACTTTAGCGAACCAAAAATAAAGAGCGAAGACATTAATCCAAATATGAGTTATCTCAGCAACCGCCCACGCAAAAAAGGCGTTATGGAAAAATGTACGTTCTGCCTACATCGTACTCGTGAAGGTAAAATGCCCGCGTGCTTAGAAGTCTGCCCAGTCGGTGCACGTAAGTTTGGTAATATCTTAGATCCTGAATCTGATGTATCGAAAATATTAAAAACGAAACGTGTCTTTGTACTTAAAGAAGAAGCTGGCACGCTCCCTCGCTTTTTCTATTACTTCGATGAACGTTACCCTCGTAGCGAAAAGCATGCTCAATTACCCATCCCTGGCAATGAAGGGATCGACGCATGAAAAATTATCTGACATTTCTATGGCGTTGCTTTCGTCTGAGCTTCACTGGCGACAAATATTATAAATGGTGGATGACCACATTAATCGTCATTTCACTCTTTGGTCTTAATGCTTATTGTCGCCAGTTCACCGATGGTTTGATTACCACAGGCATGACCGATCAAGTTTCTTGGGGCATGTACATTGCCAACTTTACCTTCTTAGTTGGGTTAGCAGCAGCAGCGGTCATGCTGGTCATCCCAGCTTATGTTTATCGCAATAAAGCGATGCACCATGTGGTTATATTTGGTGAATTATTCGCTGTTGCTGCCATTATTATGTGCCTGCTCTTCATTACTGCTGATTTAGGTAGACCTGAGCGTTTTCTTAACTTATTGCGTAGATTTAACTTCCCCAACTCGATCCTCAGCTGGGACGTTATCGCATTAAACGGCTATCTCTTACTAAATTTACACATTTGCGGTTATTTAATTTACTGCGCCTATCGCAAAGTCCAACCAAGTAAGCTCTTCTATATTCCGTTTGTATTTATTGCCATTTTCTGGGCCATGAGTATTCACACCGTGACCGCCTTTTTATATCAAGGTCTCGGTAGTCGCCCATTCTGGAACTCTGCTATTATCGCACCTCGTTTTTTAGCTTCTGCCTTTGCCGCAGGTCCAGCATTCATTGTATTAACACTGCAGATGATTCGACGTTTTAGTACCTATGAAGTTGCTGATAGCAATATCAATACGCTACGCCGCATTATCACCGTTGCCTTAACCATAAATCAATTCCTACTTGCCAGTGAAGTATTCACCGAATTTTATACT
>JANQLF010000166.1 GCA_028280785.1 Planctomycetota bacterium | reverse complement strand
GTCTGATGTTGGCGTTGGTCAAACCGTATACGTTAGTCGTTGCACCATCCCAGAAGGTGCGCGTTTCATTACTAAGCCAAATGTTGCGATGATTTCTATCTTGATGACACGTAGCATGAAGAAAGAAGAGCAAGCTGCGGATGCCGATACGGCAGAGGCTCCTGCTCCAGCAGCAGAATAAGCTCAAACTTTTTAACATTCAAAAGCCCTCTGTTTACGCAGGGGGCTTTTTATGTTGATGCAATAAACCATTGGACCAGTGACAATACGCACTCTCACATTCCTGGCCGTATAACAAATACTTAAAAACAGAACAATTATTCTAAAAACAGGTGGTGAAAGTCCTACGGCAAGCACATTTTATTGAGTAATGCTTAACGGAAAAAGCTTAGATAGAACACTGTGTAATAAATTTTGACCCCCAGTTTGGTGATTATATAATCCGTATCTTTAAGCACTTATCGATTTACTTCGAACATGCAAAAGGTTGCCGATTATGAATATCGATCAAATACATTGGAAGACTGAGGGTGTCGTTGATGCCCACGCACATTTTCCAGGTAAAGAGGGTATTGAGCATTTTTTAAAAATTCTGGAAATTACGAGTACACAGCAAATAAACGTACTCGTAGGTCCTGGTCCGCGCACGGCGAAGGTTATGGATTTTGTGATGGAGCAGCGCGCGGCACATCCGGAGCGCATTTATGCATTTGCTGGCATTTGCCATAAGATTGGTGAGGCTTCATTAGATGATGGCGCCTATCTCGCTCAACAAGTTGAAGATGCCTACCTTAATAATTTCGATGGATTGAAGATGTTGGAAGGCAAGCCAATGACGCGTCGTAAAGTAGCGCCATTTGCATTAGATAGTGATTATTACCGTGCCTATTGGGAACGGGTTATTGAATATGATATGCCAGTGACATTGCATGTTGCTGATCCAATTAGCTTTTGGGAAGTCGACAACCCACATAAATACGCTGAGGATATGGATTCAAAAGAAAGTTTCTATACGGAAATATACAATGTCCTCGAACGCCATCCGACGCTGCGGGTTTCTTTGGCCCATTTCTTTTTTATGGCCAATGATTTAAAGCGCTGTGCCGATTTGTTTGACAGATTCCCTAATGTTCGTTTTGATACTGCGCCAAACCCAGATTTGATGTTTCATTTGGCATACAAGCCCGAAGAGTCACGCGAGTTCTTAATTAAATACGCTGATCGTGTTATGTACGGTACCGATATTAATGATGGCAATTCATTATATTTAGCGCGTGCTAAAGCTGAGAATTTACGCTTGCTCTTTGAGTCTGATATTCGCTATGAGCCAGTGCAGAATTCTTTTCAAGAAAAGCCAGTACGTAGTCCAACTGGAGATCACATGCTGCAGGGCCTTGCCTTACCGGATGATGCGCTGCGGAAAATCTGTCGTGATAATTTCCATGATTTTGCTGCACCATTACCTAAGAAAAACTTAGCCAAAGCAGTGTAGAACAGCCTTGAGCGGAATCTTTTGCGCAGCAAAAGTTCAGGAGCACCGAGCAATCGCAATGGCGATAAAATCGAGCAAAGCGAGATCGCCATGGAGAAGCAGCGAATGCGACGTGTATAAAAGCCAGCCTTGAGCGGAATCTTTTGCGCAGCAAAAGTTCAGGCGCCTGAGTTAGCCGAAGGGCCAAAAATAATGCAGCTTGCTGCTTTGGTCCATAGGCGTGCGAAGCCGCCGTATAAACTAGCTACTCGTTATATTTTTTGTTGGACCCGTAAAACTTATCTTTGGGGTACTTCGCTTCGACCTTTTTGAATTTGTGCTCAAAGGCTGAGCTGAGGTCAACGCCGCTGCGATCAGCTAAGCGAATTAATAAAATGAGAACATCGGCAAGTTCGTCTTCCCAGTCTTCTTGACGTTCTGGGGGGATGGCGGGGTCATCATCACCGAGCCAGCGTACAATTTCTGCGACTTCACCGATTTCACTGATAACGGCCAATAATAAATTGCGTGGACTATGAAATTGTTCCCAGTCACGTTCTTTGGCAAAATCAGAAACGCGTTGGCGAATCGCCTCAAGACTGAGGTCTTTAAAAGCGGTCATGAATTTAACCTATGACCATCCGTTTAGCTAAAACGATGACATCATCGGTGTAATTTGATAATGGCCCTGGTAGTCGGCCATAAATGACATATTGCGCCGTTTGCAGGAAGATGCCGATGAGCGAGGCGGAAATTAAATAGGGATTGCCTTTGCAGATACCTTTTTTCACTAGGCCATCGATGAATTCGCTGATGGCATCTTGTGGCATACGTAATTCTTTATCGAGGTCTTTTGATAATTCGTGTTGGACCAAGAGTACAAAGCGGAACACCAGCGGATTGCTGTCATATAATTTATAAGCAGCGGTGATGGCACCACTTAATTGTTCTTCGGGATCATCGCCTTTTTGTAGGGCTTCATCAAGCATTGCGACAACGTCGACCAGGAATTCAGCAAATAAATCATGAACCAGCGTATCTTTATTTGCCCAGTGGCGATACAGCGCAGCTTCGCTACATCCAGCATGTTTGGCAATTTCACGAATGCCGGTTGCATGAATGCCACGCTCGACAAAGAGCTGTAGCGCCGCCTGCTTGAGGGGTTCACGGGCCTTGGGTGGTCTTGGCATATTGGTATGCTGTCACTCGTTAACACAGACTCAAGGTGCGGTCTTGAACGAAGCCTCAAAGCAGTCATCCACTGAACAGATCCTTAGTGGAATTACATATGCCTTAAGTATTCCCGAACGATTAATTCGAGCTTCGGTGGGTATAGCAGGTGGTATTGTTAAAGAATTGAGTGAGCGCCTAGTACCGCGCGCGTTGCAGGAGACCCAATTATTTCAAACCTTTGTAGCACGAGGGAATCGTTTTGTGCTTGAGCGCTTAGCCGGTGTTGAGGGTGTTTACGAAGCAGAAAAAGAGGAAGAACAAGGATCAGGGAGTGAAGAGGCTTCACGTATGGTAGTCAGTAACCTTATCGATGTTGGCAGTCTCATGACCATACATTTATCACCCTTGCTTGTTTTGGCTGCCGCCAGTGATGTTTTAAAAGGGAGTCACCATTATCTTGATCGATTGGTAGAGGACTTAAAAGCCGAAGGTGTAATTGAAGCCGATGCTAATATCGATGATCTCCAAAGCTTTATAATTGGTATACAGGCATTTAGTGAGCAGTTAGCGGTTAAGGCTGAGCTACCACCGTTAAGCAAAGAGGAATTAATTGCCTTGGCGCAAGATGTACGCAAGCATGTTGAAGATTTAGAGAGCAAGCATTTATTAAATCATCAGCAACTAGAGCACTTAATGGAGCATATGCATGATGTTGCTGCAAAGCAGGATCGTTCTGTTTGGGATATTGGTATGGCCATGGCCCAGGGCAGCGCAACGGCGCTGGTAAAAAGTGCCCAGGGTTTGGTTTGTGCAGCTGAAAGCGGTCTGCATTTACTCGATGACCACATCATCGAATTTTATAATGAACAGTTAACATTATTGGAAGATGAAGGTTATGTGGCTTATGTAAATCGCGTCTCGGTGCCCTATTATCAAGCCATGTTAAAAAGCTGGCACACAGATAATTATACCTGGACAGAAGCGTTTTTACACGGTTTAACGCAGCAATAAATTAAAAATCTTTTGAGTGTTCGGTGTACCAGGTGATGCCTGCGGCAATCGCATCACGACGAGCGGTAAGGGTATCGGTATGCTTATAGCCAAAGTCTTGGCCACTAAGCACCATTAATGCCTGATTTAAATATTTACCACCAACATTTGATTCGAGTTGAACTAATAAATAGGGGATGGCGGGTTTGTGATCCATTTTTGCTAAAGCAGTTGAGGCAAAACGACGAACTTGAATGTCGCCATCAGTAAGAGCTATAATTAATTGCTCGGCGTATTCTGGATCACCGAGTTTACCCAAGCCAATAGCAGCCATGCGACGAATGTGTACACGACGATCGTGAACAACAGCATTGGCTAAAATTGGCGCAGCTTCGGCATCTTTAATGGTGCCTAAATTAGTCACGCCTGATGCACGAATGGCTGTTTCAAAATCGCCACTCTGATCGTTAAAATGCACACGTTCTAAAGATTTAAGTCGACCAATAGCATTCCACGCTGCTTTTTTTACATTTTTACTTGAACGTTGGTGCTGGGTTATTTTTGTTAAGTCAGCTATGTGATTTTGCGCGTCGAGTCGAGCAAGTCCTAGGCAGGCTGCGCTCACCACTTTGTCACTGTGTAAATTGAAATCTAAGTATGGTAGGATAACGCCTATTAGTTCTGCTTCTTGCAAGGTACTGAGTTCGGCGATTGCTTTAACTTTAACGTCGTCGCTGCCTGTTTTTAACTGACGGAGTAGGGCGCTGCGACGGTTTTGGTAGAAGAGGTTCGCTTGCTTAGCTGCTGCCATGATTTTGGCATCATCGTTTTTTGCGACCTCGTCGGCACTATGCAGTGGGCAGAGACAGATCAGTAACAACAGTGCAAACCTAATCACGCGAACTCCTTAGATGGGCGGTATCCTAGTTGCCTAGCTGGAACACGTAGCCATAGAGCAGATAAGCGAATGACTGCGCTTCACACGCTTTGCCAACAAAAAAGCCAGCTGTAGCAGCTGGCTTTTGGCTAGGGACCTGACAGGCAGGGTTATTCAGGCAGTGCTTGCGGCTGTTGTGGGCCGTGTGGGTGTTCGCTGCCTTTGTAGATTTTTACTTTGCTCAGCATTTGGCGACCAAGGACGCCTTTTGGGAGCATGCGACGAATTGCAAGCTTGAGCGCTTCGTCAGGTTTTTCGTCCATAAAGCGATTGTATGGAACCTCTTTGAGTCCACCGACATAGCCAGTGTGATAGCGGTATTGCTTTTTAACGCCTTTGTTGCCAGTCAGGCGAAGGCCTTCAGCACCGGTAACGACTACATAATCACCACAATCGATGTTTGGGGTGTAACTTGGCTTGTGCTTGCCCATCAACACGGTGGCAATACGGACGGCCAGGCGACCAAGAACTTGGTCAGTAGCGTCAACGTGGAACCACGCTTGTTCGATAGTGTCTTTAGATGCAAATGTCGTTTTCATGGGAAAAACCGCTTTGAGTTAAGGTCTGTTTCTGAAGGGCGCGGAGACTATCTCGGAGCCCAGATTGGTCAAGAAATCTTAAAAGGAGATCTCACTCGCTTCTTCGATTTCATTTTCACCAATGTGGAAGTGGAGGTGGCCAGCTTCAATCTCGCGTACGCAAAGGTCGATCAGATCTTCTTTCGTCTCTGGCTCGACCATAGGGTCGGCGCCGTTACGTAATTCCTTTAAGCGACGGTTGATACATGTAATGAAGTTGTAGTAGCCGCCTACTTTTTCGATGGTCTCTGTGTACTGGGTCTGAGTCAACATGAACAGCGCTCCGCAAATGGGTCGCAAAACCTATCGTGGTAGCTCGGAATACAAGTGGAAAAGTGCCCTGAAATCAGCTTAGCTCTTAAGTTGATAAGTACTTATGCTTATGGTGGCTTATCGCCCTTCAGGTTTGCTAAGCGAATCCCGAGTGCTAGCGTGTCGCCCCGTTTCGCATCATTGCGCTTTGAAGGAGATTTGTCGTGGCTGAGCAGCAAAACGACACCATCGCTTACCTCAATGGCAATTGGGCCCCGCTCTCAGAGAGCGTGGTTCCGATCAATACCCATGCCTTGCAATACGGCACTGGCTGCTTTGAAGGCATCCGTGGCTATTGGGATGGAGAGCAGGTGAATGTGTTGTTCATGCGCGAGCACTTCGAACGTTTGGCCTCTAATGCCAAGATGTTGATGATGAAATCGCCAAGTGTTGATGAGATGTGTCAAATCGCCATCGATGCGATCAAGAAAAATGACATTAAGAGCAACTGCTATCTGCGCCCGGTGGTCTACAAGGGCAGCTTCGAATTATCACCTGATTTGATCAATCCTGAAGATCACTACATGTGCTATGTCTTGCCGCTCGGTGATTATTTAGATACCAGCAAGGGTTTGGAAGTCTGCGTGAGTTCATGGACACGACTAGGTGACAACGCCATTCCAACACGGGCGAAGGCAACTGGTGGCTACATGAATAGCTCACTGGCAAAAACCGAAGCCGTTTTAAACGGTTACGATGAAGCCATTGTTTTAAATGAATGGGGCCAAGTCGCTGAAGGTTCTGCGGAAAATATTTTCTTAGTTCGTGACGGAGTTTTAATTACGCCGGATAAAACCGCAGGCATTTTAGAAGGTATAACGCGTCAAAGTATTATCGGTTTGGCTGAAGAGCTCGGCTACAAAGTTGAAGAACGTCCAGTGGCGCGCACAGAATTATATCGCGCTGATGAATGTTTCTTAGTTGGTACCGGTTGCCAGGTTTCATGGGTTAAAACTATTGACCGTCGTGAAATTGGCAGCGGTCAACGCGGTGCTGTTAGCGAAGCTATTCAAGAAGCCTACGAAAATGCTGTCTACGGACGTGATGCTTCGAAGTCTTCCTGGTTAAGCCCAGTTAAATAAACGTTTAAGCCTTTTGTAATTGCAGACTAATCGCTTTGCCATTGAGGTCAGCTTCAATGGCTAAGGCATCGTCGCTTTTTGAAATTGATGCAGCAAGTACTTCATTGCTGATGTAGTCGCTGTGAATTTCAATGGCTTTAGCAACATGATCATCGCTTGATGACCAGGCTAAGGCAATGCGATCACTTACTTCTAAACCAGCATTTTTACGTTCCTTTTGTAAAACACTGGTTAATTCGCGAGCGAGGCCTTCAAGTTCAAGTTCTGGTGTTAATTGCGTATCGAGCACAACCGTTAATTCACCGTCAGTGGCAACAACGGCGCCTTCTTTGGCTTTGCGTTGTAGGATGACGTCATCAATGCTCAGTGCTTCGCCTGCACAGTCGATGCTTTCACCGGCTTCTAGTTTAGAAACTTCATCAAAGTCCCAGTCTTTAAGTGTCTTGCCAATATCGCCGAGTTTTTGCGGACAGCGACTTTTTAACACTTTAAAGTTTGGTTTAACGCTAACGCTGGTAAATTTGCTTTCATCATTTTCGTAGGCAACATTTTTAACATTTAATTCTTCCATGATGCGCGTGGCACCATCAGTTACCGCGTTACGAATGGTTTCATCGCGATGTACCACGGTCAACGTAGCCAATGGCTGACGTACCTTGATTTTGTGATCTTCGCGCAATTTACGCCCTAAGCTGGAACTGCGGCGAATGATATCCATGCGTTGTTCAATGGCTTCATCAATTAACTCACTGTTCACCGTTGGGTAATCATTCCAGTGAATCGATTTTGGTGCAGACTCATCGACGCTGCGCACTAGGCGTTGGTAAACCTCTTCGGTGATAAATGGCATGAAGGGGGCTAATAATTTAGCGAAGGTCACCAAGACTTCATACAGTGTGCTGAAGGCACTGCGTTTATCGCCATCGTCTTCTGATTTCCAGAAGCGACGACGTGAAGAACGCACGTACCAGTTGGTTAAATCATCGATGAAATTAACCAGGCGCGGAACCACGTTATATAAGCGATAAGCCTTCATTTCGACATCGATATCGCGCACTAAACTTTGTAGCACTGATAAAACCCAACGATCAAGATCAGGGCGATCAGTATAAGCTGGTGCGTCCCAGGTGCGTGGGTCATAGCCATCAACATCAGCATATGTGGTGAAGAAACTTAAGGTCGACCAATACGGAATCAGCACTGAACGAACAATATCTTTGAGATCGTCTTCGTTAAACTTCAGCGGTTCGCCGCGCACAACTGGTGAATTAATCATGTACGCACGCAAAGCGTCAGCGCCAATTTCATCAAGGATCATCACCGGGTCGGGATAATTCTTTTTACGTTTCGACATTTTTTCGCCGTCTTTGGCTAAAATCATGCCATTAACGATAACGTTATTATACGTTGGTTTTTCGAAGAGTAGGGTCGAGAGCACTAAGAGCGTGTAGAACCAGCCACGAGTTTGGTCTAAACCTTCGTCGATAAAATCAGCAGGCAAAAAGCTGCTTGGATCGTCAGTGCCTTCAAACGGAAAATGTTTTTGCGCAAATGGCATCGAGCCAGACTCAAACCAACAGTCGAGTACTTCAGGCGTGCGTTTGTAGGTTTTACCATCTTTTTCAAAGGTGACTTCATCAACAATGTGCTTGTGTAAATCATCAACGCGCACACCGGATAATTCTTCGAGTTCATCAATAGAACCGACGCAGATGCAATCTGATTTGTCGTCAACATTGACCCAAACCGGAATACATGAACCCCAGAAACGGTTTCGGCTGATGTTCCAATCTTTAGCATCGCGTAGCCAATTACCAAAGCGTGCACTGCCAACGTGATCAGGCACCCAGTTAACTGTGTCGTTATTGGCCATTAATTTGTCATTAATGTCTTCGACTTTGACGTACCAGGCGTCGATGGCGCGATAAATCAATGGTGTTTCGGTACGTTCACAGAATGGGTAGCTGTGTGTAATGGTGCTTTGATGGATGAGTTTGCCTTCATCTTTTAAACGTCTGATAATGGCCTTGTCGGCATCTTTGCAGAATTGGCCGGCATATTCAGGGACGACTTTGGTAAACTCTGCTTCTTCGTTTAATGGATCGATGAGCGGAATGCCTTTTTCTTTACAGATGCGATAGTCGTCTTCACCATAAGCAGGTGCCATGTGAACGATACCGGTACCACTGTCGGTGCTCACAAATTCATCTTTTAAAATTTGGAAACTATTCGGGTTGTCGCTGAAATAAGGAAAGAGTGGTTCGTAAGACCAGCCGCTGATTTCTGAACCTTTTGCGGTTTTAACGATTTCATAATCGGCTTCGTTTTTGTAATAGGTTTCTAAGCGCGCCTGAGCAAGTACGTAAACTTCATTATTCGATTTGTCTTTTACAAAAACATAATCTAATTCAGGACCAACACAGAGTGCAAGGTTGGCAGGGAGGGTCCAAGGAGTGGTCGTCCATGCTAATGCAGAAACTGATTCCTCTAAGCCGTGATCTTTTTTATCCAAGGCAAAGCGAATGGTGATCGCGGGATCTTGTACGTCTTTATAATTGCTGTTGGCTTCAAAATTCGAAAGTGGTGTGGTTAATTTCCAGCTATACGGCATGATGCGGTAGGCTTTATAGACGCGGTCTTTTTCCCACAATTGTTTAAAGACCCACCAAACCGATTCCATGAAATCTTTATCCATGGTTTTATAGTCGTTATCAAAATCGACCCAGCGGCCCATGCGCTTAACGGTTTTGCGCCATTCGCCAACATAGGTTTGCACCATCGAACGACATTGTTCATTGAAAACATCAACGCCTTTTTCTTTAATCGCACCAGAGCCAGCAAGACCGAGGGCGTCTTGCGCAAGTGCTTCGATCGGCAGACCGTGGCAGTCCCAGCCGAAGCGACGTTCAACGTGATAACCATTCATGTTCCAGAAACGAGGAACGATGTCTTTGATGGTACCGGCGAGTAAATGACCGTAGTGCGGGGTGCCCGTTGCGAATGGAGGGCCGTCGTAAAAAACGAATTCACCTTTTCCATTTTCCTTGCGCAGGCGGTTTGATTCCTGGAAAGCATCGCACTCATCCCACAGCTCAATAATCGAGGTTTCAATCGCTGGGAATGAGACCTGATTATCAACTTTGGCAAATGGGCTGTTACTCATGAGAATGTCCTGGAATAAACGCTGTTCTGGGGCAAATAAACGGTTCGCGGTTCTATTCTCTAAGCGCGCTAAGGCAAGCTGTGGAAATGCTTTTAGTCGACTTGGCGTTTGTTTAGAGCAGATTTCTGACAGAATACGTTCATGAGCGATCAGTCCTTGGTCTTAATTGTTGAAGACGACGCCTCTGTGTCGTGGGCACTGGAGCAAGCCATTAGTAGCGAAGGTTATTTGGTGAATACGGCTGCCGATGCCAAGCAAGCACGACGTAAGATCAAGCAAGAGCGACCAGACATCGTTTTGACCGATGTGCGTATGCCGGGTGAGTCCGGCCTCGATCTACTCAGCGACTTAAACAAGCAGTACCCAAGTCTGCCAGTAGTGGTCATGACTGCGCACGGAACCATGGAAACAGCCATTGAGGCGGTCAAACGTGGTGCCTTTGATTATCTGATTAAACCCTTGGATCTGGATAAGGTTTACGATGTGCTCTCGCGTGTATGCGACCAGGCGACGGTTGCGGCGAGTGCTGATCCAGAACAGGAACAAGAGGGTATCAGTGAAATTGTTGGCCAAACGCCGGCGATGCAGGAGGTCTACAAGCGTATTGCTGCCTCTGCACAAACCGACATGGGTGTTTTAATTACCGGGCCAACGGGCAGTGGTAAGGAATTAGTTGCACGGGCACTCCATCAACACAGTCCACGTAGTGCCAAGGCATTTGTTGCGGTGAACTGCGGCGCGTTGCCCAATCATTTAGTTGAGAGTGAATTATTCGGTCATGAGGCTGGCGCATTTACTGATGCTAAAGAACAAAAAATTGGGCGTATCGAAGCCGCTGATGGCGGTACGTTATTACTTGACGAAGTCGGCGAATTGCCGCCAAATACCCAAGTTAAATTATTACGCTTTTTAGAAGACCAGCGTTTTACACGTGTTGGTGGTGATCAGGAAATCCAGGTAAATGTCCGCGTTATTGCCGCAACCAATCGTGATTTAGATAACATGATTGAGACCGGCGCATTTCGCGAGGATTTAAGCTATCGCTTAAAAGTAGTGCATATTCCGTTACCGTCCTTAATCGATCGCCTTGATGATATGCCATTATTGGTCAAACATATTTTAGGACGCATTGCTGAGCGATTAGATAAGCGTTTGCAATTAACCGATGATGCGATGGATGCGATTCACGCCTATAATTGGCCAGGAAATGTTCGCGAATTAAAACATGCACTTGAAGAGGCAGCAGTACTTGCGTCAGGCGGCATGATTTCAGCAAGTGATTTATCGATTAGCCCAAATGCGCAGCCACCAGCAAAACAATTAGCTGCTGCGATACAGGCAGAAACCGCGCGTTTAATTACCCAAAAAGCCGATCACGTGCATCAATCTATCATTGACGCCGCTGAAAAATCGATGATCGCCGAAGCGCTTGCCCAGACCCAGGGTAATCAATTGCGCGCAGCTGAATTATTAGGTATTAATCGCATCACATTAAAGAAGCGCATGGACGCGCTCTTTGATGACAATGACGCTGCTGAATAATCGTTGCTCAGAATTATTTGTTACGAATTTTGGCTAGGAGTGCATTGAGACGACAGCGTCGATTTCAATGATGCCACCTTTTGGGAGCGCAGCGACTTGGACACAGGCACGCGCTGGAAATGGTTCTTCAAAGTAGCCGGCATAAATCTCATTGACTACAGCAAAGTCATTCAGGTCAGTTACGTAGATGGTAAGTCGTAGCGCATTGGCAATGCTGGTCCCTGCTTCGCGACAAACGGCATCGAGATTGCACATGGCTTGCTGACATTGGCTGCGAATGTCGTCGCCAACGAGCTCACCAGAGGAGGGATCGATGCCCAGTTGGCCTGAACACCAGAGCAATTGGTCGTCGTAAACGCCTTGGCTATAGGGACCAATGGCGGCGGGGGCATCTGGGGTGTTTACTGTAGTAGGCATGCTGGCATTGTGTCGCAACGCATATGCTGTCTAGCTAGCAGCGTTGATGCAATGGGAGCACTGTGAAGAAGTTACGACCAAATGATCTGTGTTATTGTGGCAGTGGCAAAAAGTACAAGAAATGCCATATGCATAAGGATCGTGTTGGTATGAGTGCGGCGCCCGCAGCGAAGTCTAAGCGCATCATGCCGGGTAAGATCTCACCAATGCGTAGCGTACCTACTGAAATTGGACGCCCTGATTATGCAGAGAGCGGTCGCCCCAAACGCAGCAATGATAAAAACTTAATTAAAACTGATGAAGAAATTGAACGCATGCGTCTTTCGGGTGCTGCTGCGCGTCGGGTTTTGGAAAAAGTAGGAGCGGCAGTTAAACCTGGGATAAGTACGGAAGCGCTCGATGAAATTGCTCATCAAGCATATATTGATGAAGGTGGGTATCCGAGCCCCTTAAATTATCGTGGTTATCCAAAATCAATTTGTACCTCAGTGAATGAAGTGATCTGTCACGGCATTCCCGATGATCGTATATTGGAAGATGGCGATATTGTTAATTGCGATATTACGATTTATTTAGACGGCATGCATGGGGATTGTTCCGAAACTTTTTTGGTTGGCGATGTCGCACCTGAAGTGAAACAATTAGTTAGCGCAACGGAAGAAGCGCTCTATCGCGGTATTGCGACAGTTTATCACGGTTCTCGTCTCAATGAAATAGGACGCGCTATCGAACAATATATTTTGCCGCAAGGCTTTAGTATAGTTCGTGATTTTGTTGGACATGGTATTGGCTCATCATTCCATATTGAACCACAGGTTCCGCATTATTTTAGTCCACGTGCAGATATGGTTTTGCAGGCAGGAATGTGTTTTACCATTGAACCAATGATAAATATGGGTGCAGCGGCACATCATTTATGGTCCGATAATTGGACGGCAGTGACTGTTGATTACAAACATAGTGCACAGTTCGAACATACATTATTGGTAACTGATGAAGGCGTCGAGATTTTAACCTTAGCTGCTAGCCAACCACAACGATATTTGCACAATAAACCGAGGTAGTTATGGCCCGACCACTAGATAGCGACACAGAATTACGTGCATTACAAGAAGAGCTTCGCTCAGTAATGCAGGCCTTAAATTTACTCCATCATCCAGTTAATCCTGGTGACTCGCGGCAAATTGAAGCACTCGAAGAACAGGTGAAAGATTTAAAGCGCGCGATCAATGAACGTCGAGAGTCGTTGTCTGCAGAGCGTGACCGGCCTATCCAATTAAATCGCCGCAGTGCGAATGCGTGAATCTGAGATTATTGAATTTATCAAAGAGCGCATCAGTGCTCACAAGCAACATCTTGGCATAGGTGATGATTGTTGTGTGTGGCAGGCAAATGGCCAACAATGTTTAAGTAGTGATGCGATTATTGCTGATGTTCATTTTAAAAAAGATGATGAGCCGCGTTTAATCGGACGCAAAGCTGCTGCTGCTGCTCTGTCTGATCTTGCAGCTATGGGTGCTAACGCCGTTGGTGCCAGTTTAGTTTATCAATGTGCTGAGGGCTGGGCACATCAAGAAATTATTCAAGGCTGTATTGATGAATTAGAGCGCCATCAATGTCCGTTGCTTGGTGGTGATACGGTTGCTTCAGCGACTCTAGGATTATCGGTGACTGTTTGGGGTGAGCACGGTCCTGCTCAACGTTTTGTCTTGCGTGAAAATGGAAAAATTGCAGATGTTTTAATTGTAACAGGATCATTGGGTGGTTCATTAAAAAGTGGACGGCATTTAAAACCAGAACCGCGATTAATGGAAAGCCAGTGGTTGGCACAGCAAGATTCGGTTCATGCAATGATGGATTTAAGTGATGGTTTAGCTGCCGACGTACCGCGTATGGCTGATGCGAGTGGCTGCGGTTCTTTAATTCTAGGTAACAATGTGCCAATTCATGAAGATGTTACGCAGATAGGCGAACGATTGCAGGCTGCTTTATGTGATGGTGAAGATTTTGAATTATTATGTGCGGTGGACGCAGCATCGTGGCCTCAGTTAAAAACAGAATGGCCGTTTCAAATTCCATTAACAATGATTGGAATGCTGAACGAGGAAAAGGGTCAGCATTTATTGGAAGATGAATTTGGGAAAATAAGACCGCTCCCAAAAGGCTTTGAGCATTAGCTGACGATACGTTGTTTTATTTCAGCGGCCTGTTCATGATTAACGTAATGCTGCCCATCGATGCCTTCTTCGATCAGAAAATTAACAGCATCCAAAATAGTGACGACACAGTGAATCGGCACATTGAATTCATCGGCAATCTCTTGGCTGGCACGTTTTTCGGATGTACCTGGCTCCATGCGATCAATGCTGATCACAGCACCGACAACCTCTACGTCTAAATCTTTTAATTTATTAAAACTTTCACGTAGCGCAGTACCTGCAGTTAATACATCATCGACAATGACAATGCGCTTACCGCCATCGAGTGGAGCACCGACAAAGTTGCCACCGTCACCGTGATCTTTGGTTTCTTTACGGTCGTAGGCCCAGCTGATGTCATGTTGATGTTCACGTTGCAGTGCGTCTGCACTGGCTAAAGCGAGGGGGATGCCTTTGTAAGCAGGACCGAAAACAACATCGACATCGTTTCCAAAATGTTTTTTGATGGTGCTTGCGTAGGCCGTACCTATTGCTTGCATGTCGCTGGCGTGATGAAAACAACCGGTGTTGATGTAATACGGACTGGACCGGCCCGATTTCAAAGTGAACTCACCGAATTTGAGCGCTTCACGGTCAATTAACAATTTCAGAAAATCTTTTTGAATATCCTCAAGCATGGCGGCATTGTGTGCAGGCATGAGTGCTGGCAATGCATGATTTCCAATAAAAAACCTCAAGCGCATGCTTGAGGTTAGTGGTAGCCAGGAAGGGACTCGAACCCTTACTCCCGTGAAGGAATCGGATTTTGAATCCGACGCGTCTGCCAATTCCGCCACCCGGCCACAATTTCGTGGGGGAGCGGGAGATTATGAGAGCAGTCGAGACTGTCAATTCGACATCGGTCGTTCACCGCGTTTTTTTTCATCGCGTATTTGCTTGAAAAATGCTTTGAGCATAGCGCTGCTTTCTTCGGCGCGGTGTCCGCCGCTTACTTCTAGTCGGTGGTTGTAGGTTTCTATTTCGGCAAGATTACAAACGCTGCCGCAGGCACCCGCTTTGGGTTCGAGGGCACCGTAAAAAACGCGCTTGATCCGTGCATTTAAACATGCGCCAACGCACATAGGACATGGTTCTAGCGTCACATAGAGATCGCAGTCCTCTAAGCGCCATGATTCCATGGTCTCAGTGGCGGCAGTTATCGCGATCATTTCAGCATGAGCCGTGGGATCTTGAAGTCGTTCGCAGGCATTAGCACCACGTCCGACGATGCGTTTTTCGTGAACAACAATGGCGCCAACGGGAACTTCACCTTGTTCGGCAGCTTTAGCTGCTTCGTGAAGTGCGATTTTCATAAAGTCATTAATTTGTTGTTCGTTAGGCATGGGCATAAAAAACGGCGCTAGGTAAGCGCCGTTTTATTGTTTGAGATCTATGATTTATTTAAGCAGTCTTTTTCGCCATGGTTAATAAGTAGCCTTTGTTTGGTAGGACGAGATGTTTCACATCGTCCATAGATTGTTGAAGAGCTACTAAACATGGATCATTTTCTGCCAGGTTGAGTGCTTCTGAGCTGCTGACGAAGCCAATTTGGAGTTTTTCTTTATCAGCAACCATGAGGACGTTGCAGGTATCGCCTGGATCAACGTTATTTTTGCCAATAATGCTGCATGCTTCATCAACACTGCGTTCTGCTGATGCAATAGCATCTTCAGATAAATTCATGCTTTCAGCTAAGCCTTTGGCCATTGCCATCAGACCAGGTGAATAACGGGTGTCGCAAGGGATTTTAATTTCTACGATTTTTACTTTGTGCATTTCGTAGAATTCAATGGTGCCCTTAGCATCAACACTGAAATAATCACCACTGCGTGGATCTTTAAAGCGACCAGGTCGATTGACGTTAAGTCCCATGCCAGTGCTTGGATGTTTAAATTGAAGGGGAAAATTAACCGATGCGACTTCTTCTTCGGCGGGCGCATCTGCTGCGCCACCTGCGCCAAAGCTAGCAACGGCCTCTTCGATAGTGTCGTGCGTTTCAAATAAGGCTAAAAGGCCAAGCATTTCAAAGAGGGCGATAACTTTAGTAGGTACACCAACTAATTTAATATCACCGTCTTGTTCACGGAAATTATCGACGCATTTTACGATGGTACCTAAGCCAGTAGAGTTAATGTATTTAACATTCGTTAATACAAGTAATACTTTATTGGTTCCTGCAGATAAAATATCTGAAAGACGACCTTCAAATGTTTGGTTGGTGCTCGCATCAATGCTACCACTAAGGAAAACAGCTTTGGACTCTTCACCGCTTGGAAGATTTACTGATTTAATATCAAAATTTAAAACGGCCATACACCGTTCTCCTGATTATGTCGTTGTTTGGACAATTCTGGCCAACGCCTGTTACAGACTATAGATAGAATCGTCTCCCTTGCAGGGTCGCGTGCAGAATACGCAGAGGTTTGAGTGTGATACATTAGCAATGTGCAAACTTGACCGTGCTGTCCAGGTATACATAGGCCCCATGTATCTTGCTTATTTCGTGGTATTTGTAATTAAGCCGATGGTTGTTTTAACTGACTAAATTGACTTAAGTCGTGTAACCCGAGTGTGATACGCAAAGTATACAGGGAATCTATGGTAGGAGTCCTTCTACTGGTAGTTTGCTCCGGCTCCTTAACATAGATAACTGCTGACGCTTAGGAGTTAGAATGGGCTTATTTGGTGGTAAAGACAAAGGTAAGAAAACAAAATCGCACCGTAAAGGTGGTGGTGACGGTGAGTCACGGCGCACCCAACGTAAAAGTCGTCGCATAGCTGCGCCTACCGATAGCGGTGGCACTAGTGCAGTAAATCAACGTCGCACGTCGCGTAAAATAGAAGTACCAACTGCCAAAAAAGAAGCTACCAGCAGCAAGCCATTAGACCTTCAATCTGGTGAAGACGATATTATCGATAACAGTTCCTTGGCCGAGCCAGGTATTACTGAATCTCCTGACGAAATTTTATTGGATTCTAGTGCGAATCAAAAATCGAGTGGAATAATAGGTACTGCGCCTGAAGTTGAAGATGATTCAATTTCTCGCAGTGGTGATCAGCCATTATTAGATTTTTTAATCAATAAAGTGAGTATGATTAATGATGAGCAAGCTGAACAAATGCGTCAGCGTGCTGAATCACAAGATGTCGCCATTGATGTGGTTGGCGTTAAAATGGAATTATATACCGAAGATGAATTGGTGAACGCATTAACACAAGAATGCTGGGTGCCGCATCTTAAGGTAGATAAATATGATATCCGTAAAAAGGCACTTGATACGATAAGTTCAGCAGATGCTAAGAAATTCAGCGTCTTACCTGTCGATAAATTAGGCGGCATTCTTAACTTAGCGATGGTGAATCCATTAGACAATGAAGCCATTCGAGTTTTAGAGTCAAAAACTGGCTTAGATATTAAGAAGGTTGTTGCAACACGTAGCGAAATTGATCAGGGCATTGCAAAATATTACGGCGGTGAAGTAGAAATCTCTAATGAGTCAATGCAGATTTCTCAAGATTTAGCGCCACAGCGCGTTACCCAAATGATCAGCAAGGCGGAGTCTGCTGCAGCTGATGATTTGATTGCGCCAGAAATAGATGATGTTTTAGATGCTGAAGAAATTCCAGACATTGGTGATATCGCAGATATCGATGATATTGAAGACATCGACGATTTATTGGCAGCAGAAGACAACGTGCAACCTGCCATCATTGAATCAATTTCAGTTGATGAAGACGAGATCGATGACATCGATGACATTGATGAATTAGTTGAACCAGCAATCACTTCTCATGATGAAGAGATTTCATTAGATGATGCTGACCTAGAATTAGTAGATAACTCAGTCGAAGTAGATTCGAGTCCAGTATTAGAAGCTATCAACGAACCAATTATCGAAGACTTAGCAGAACCTGCCATCGCAGATATAGGTCCGGAATTGGATTTTGATGATGATGACGATGGTTTAACCGATACCGAAGATCATACCGCAACTGACCAAATCGACATTGGTGATGAAGAATTAGAGCCAAGCATCGAGCCGGCTGCTGCAGTACCTGATATAAGTGTTCCTGAATTAGAAGACGATTTCGATTTAGAGCCAAGTGTTGCTGAAGTTGAGCCAGCACCCGAGCCAGCGCTCGATCTAGAACCTGATTTGGCACCAGCGCCCGCTCCAACACCTTCAACGGCACCAGTAGCAGCAGCCGCAAAAGAAGAGCGACCTGGTTCGATGCTTAAGAAAGATCCGGCGACTTCACGTTTCAAAGCTGCAAACAAAAAAGGTGCGAAAAAAGAAGTTGTTGAATTAACGGAAGTGCTCGAAGAAGAGTTTCAGCATGCAATCACGCATAGTAAATCACATGTGTTTGAAAAATGGTCTGCATTGCAAACACGCAACCGTATTTTAAACGCAGTTACCATTCCAGACGAAATGGGTGATTTGCTTTCAAGCCTTGAGCAAGCTGAGACGATCAAAGCAGACGTAGCCTAGATTTTTTTGGTGAAGCGATGGCACTTGAGCTGATGCAAATCTGCTCCAAGGTGTTTTTATGTCGCGGCAAGATATCCAGTTTGAACTCTTACATACAGATGGTGACGCACGGCGAGGCAGATTCGAAACGCAGCATGGGGTTGTTGAAACGCCCACATTTATGGCTGTTGGTACACAGGGAGCTGTAAAGACCGTTACGCCGCGCCAAGTTGCTGAGACAAAGACGCAAATTGTATTGGCCAATACCTATCACATGAGTCTACATAATCGTACGGCGTTGGTTGAACGTCATGGTGGATTACATGATTTTATGCATTGGCAAAAAACGATTTTAACCGACTCCGGTGGTTTTCAGGTATTTAGCTTGCCGCATAAAGAAATCACAGAAGAGGGCGTGACCTTTCAATTTTCAGAAGACAGCGAAACAACGGTATTAACGCCTGAATCTTCAATGGATATTCAGCGGCGACTTGGTGCTGACATAATCATGGCCTTTGACGAGTGCGTCGAGTATCCAGCGCCTTATGAATATGTGGATGCAAGCGTAGAACGAACGTATCGCTGGCTACAACGGTGTGCGAAGGTTGAGTTAGGAGCGCATCAACATTTATTCGGCATTATCCAAGGCGGCGTTGAGTTAGATTTACGCACACGCAGTGCTGAGCAGGTACGTAGTGTAGAACTTCCTGGTTATGCGATAGGCGGTGTATCTGTAGGGGAAGGGCTGCCGCTCTTGGAAAAAGTTGTTGGACATACCGCGCCACTTATGCCGAAAAATAAACCGCGCTATTTGATGGGTGTTGGTTTACCGGAAGATTTAGTCTCTTCTGTTGAACGTGGCATGGATATGTTTGACTGTGTTATTCCTACGCGTTATGCACGCGAAGGTACTGTTTTTACGTGGGATGGTAAAATTCGAATCCGCGACAAGAAATATCGAAAGGATCGTTACCCAATCGATACACAATGTTCGTGTTACGCCTGTTCAGATGGATTTAGCCGGTCTTATTTAAGGCATTTATCGTTCGCCAATGAACCCTTAGCTGAAACATTAATGACCATTCATAACCTTCATTTTTATCAACAATTAATGGCAGCGATGCGCGAAGCGATCGAGGAAAACAGGTTCCAGTCTTGGAAAGAAGACTTTTTAGGTCGATATATGCCTAAAAAGAAAAAGAAATAATTGTGAATATTACTGTTATACAAAATGGTAAGATTAAAGACAAAAATATCATTGCTTTGCGTGATGAATATACCAAACGTTTTCAGCGTTATGGCAAATTAAAAGTACAGGAATCAAGTCCTAAGCCAGGTAAATCTCTATGGCCGGATAATTGTAAGTGGCGTGTGTTGTTGGATGAACGTGGTGATACGTACACCAGCGAGCAATTTGCCCAGCAATTAAATCAATGGACGATGACATACGGTGCCGTTGGATTTGCTATCGGTGAGGCTTATGGACATGACGAGCAAACCAAAACAGAAGCCAGTTGCGTCATGCGTTTAAGCGACATGGTCCTGCCACATCAATTAGCGCACGTGCTTTTAATTGAGCAGATCTATCGTGCTGCCTGCATTCTCAATAATAACCCGTATCATCACGGTAATTAAAACAGCGATAACTGTTCGCCAGATACGGCATCAAGGTCAATGTCACTGGCATAAGGTGTGTAAGTTTCGGCCCATTTTTTGTCGTAAATATATTCGGCAAAAGTTTTCAAATTGGTGCAGTCAGCTTTGCAGTAGGTAACCAACCTGTCATAGGCATTGCGATCACCGCTTTGTTTCCATTGACCCCAGAGCGTGATGGCTTCCATGCCACGCATATCTGCAATGTCATCTTCGCGTGCGATGCCGATTTGTTTTTCCATATCTTTGAGACCGCCAGTTAGTCCGAGGGAACGGGCCGGCCATATTAAATCGAGATGCGGTTGCTCTTGATGGTAATTGTTGTCACGAAAGTGCTTTTCAATGAATGGTACATCAAAACTTTCACCATTAAATGTAATCACTAACTGATAATTTCTAATGGCTTCGATGTAATCGGCTAAGCGTTCATCGCCGCTTTGTGGTCTATCGGCGACAAAGGCACGTTCTTCATTGCCATTTGAGAGACCAATTACGGTAATTTGATCATAGCCAGGTGTGCGACCTGTGGTTTCAATATCCATCAGGGCGATTTCTTGATCGCTGCAATAACCCTTGAGTAATCGCCATGTTTCACGAACAGGCCAGTGTTGTTTAAACCAGTGATGATCCTTTTTTTGGAGTGCCTCTTCGGCCTGATGGACAGCATCTAGTAATTTAAGGCTTCTGGATTCGCCAATGGCTTCGGCGGCTTCGCCACGATGTTTTTTAAGTAAATCCCAAGTAATAACACCGCGTGCCCAGATTGCTTGTTCCATCGTTTCGGTGATGCCGTTGGCGAAAATAAAACTTGAAGTCAGCATGCATTCTCCGCGACTTATCATGATTAATGGCTTAGCTACAGCAAGGTATATCGGTAGAGGCGAGAAATTGAGCTAAACCACTGCTGATGGAGTAATTACAGGTATAATTGACAAGGTACTTGTTTGCAAACTGAGGCCGAAGCTGTATAAATCGGACACTCTTTGACCGTCTATCTATAATAGTTAGATCAATTATTATGATAGTTGGGCTTCATCGACAGGATCACAGTGGAAGTACGACAATTTCTTAAGCCTGGTGCATCGGCAGCGTCTGCTGGATTAGAGCGTCGTGGTAAATCGACACTGGTGAAAGTTGCGATGGTCGTATTGGTGACGGCTGTCATTTTGGTCTTTTTAGCATTTTCTTACCAAAAAATGGCGACAGCTTATCAGCGTGTTGTTCATCAAGATATGGATCTGAATAATGACTGTGCGAAATTGCAGTTAAAGGAACAGCACATTGCTCAGTATATTCAATTACAATTTATCAACGATGGTAGATTGACCAATCGTGAGATGATTGATTCCTATATAGCTGGTTGGAATGGGTTGCTGGAAACAGTAACTATTTCATTGGAGGGGCAGGTCGATTCGGCGATTATTGATCAGTTAGGCGAACAACAACGTGAATTGCGTATGATGTATGAGAGCGTAGTCGACGCATTATTCACAGGTAGGGGCTTAGAGGCAAAGAATATTTTACTCAGTACGGAA
This sequence comes from Planctomycetota bacterium, assembly GCA_028280785.1. Classification (GTDB taxonomy): domain Bacteria; phylum Planctomycetota; class UBA11346; order UBA11346; family UBA11346; genus JANQLF01. Next base: position 1,405 of record JANQLF010000166.1, on the reverse strand, counting down.
TTTCAAGGTTTGCGGCAGTTATATCATGCTCATGTCGGGAAAGTGAACGACCATTTCATCTTTAGGCATATTGAGCACGTGAAGGCAGAGCAAGGAATCTTTTCGTGGTTTGTGATTTTATTGATACTGGTCATTCCATTGATCTTAAGTGTTTGGTTTCTTGCTTCACGCGCTATTAGCCTTGCAGAGACACGCGTTGCGCGCGAGGCGTTAGACCGCGCAGCGGCTGCACCGCGAACGATTAAGAAAACAACGACCATGCATGACGGCTACAGTAAAAATGAATTGTTGTCTAATATCAGTCATGAAATCCGTACGCCGATGAACAGCATCGTTGGTATGGTGGCTTTGTTGCTCGATTCAGATCTCAGCGATGAGGAGCGCGAGTACGCCAAGGCAATAAATGGTTCTGCACATGTACTATTAAAAATTATCGATGATATTTTGGTCTTGTCTAATATGGAGGCAGGGCGCTTAGAAATTGATAATAAAGACTTTGATTTACGTTCGTGTATGGAAAATGCGATGGAAGTATTGGGTGTCTTATCTGATGATCAGGGCTTACAGTGCACCAGCTTGATCAACATGGATGTGCCGTACCAATTGCGCGGTGACCCCATTCGTCTAAGGCAGATAATTATTAATTTGGTTGCTGAAGTGATGCGGCATAGTGAAAGCGGTGAGATATCTGTGCGCGTCGCTTTGAAGAAAGATCATGATGAGAAGGTGACCTTAAACATTGTTATTGTGAATACAGATCATTCGGCAGCGGGCAAAATTACACAGATGATGTCGACGATTAATGGCAAACCTGATAGTCCTCAGGATTATCTCAAAGAAATGGGTTTATCTTATGGCGTGACCAAGCAGCTGCTTGAAGTATTGGATGGAACGCTCGAGGTGCATCTTGAAGATGGCAAACCCATGTTTTGGGTTGAATTGACCTGTGAAAAACAAAGTGATGACACTTTGCGAGAACTTGATCTCAATAAAGATTTAAAAGGTAAAAGGATTTTAGTTGCTGACAGTAATTCGTTCGTTCGTGGTAATATTTGTGAGTTGTTAAGGCAATGGGGCTGCGAGCCATTCGAGTCACTTGATGCTGCAATAGCATATAGCGCATTGGAAACAGCGGCTGAAGATCCGACCGAGGCATTTGATATCTTATTAGTGGATATGAATATCGAAGAAAACGGAGCTCCTGCTTTAATCAGCAAAATTCAAAAGAGTTCAGCGATCAAAGATCTTTCAATCATTTTAATGATGCCACAAGGCGAACATATTGGTAGACCCGTATCGGGTGTCGATGTTACTTTAAGCAAGCCAATATTGCAGACGCGTCTGTATGAAGCATTAAGCAAGGCCATTCCAAAGAAAACAAACGAATCGCGGCGGCGAACAAATT
>JANQLF010000129.1 GCA_028280785.1 Planctomycetota bacterium | reverse complement strand
AATGCCTATCGCGGTGGGGCTGATAGAAGTCATTGTTGGGCTGCGATGCAAAAAATAATTAATGAAGCGTCCAATGAGCAACGTTGTTTGCTGCTTATGCAATTAATTAATGAAATTGAGGCTGAGGGGATCAATAAAGCCAACGCTGAACATCCAGCGGCGCAGCGCATGCATCACTTTATTGGACTTAATTTTCAACGAGACATCGACCTTGACGATATCATCAAGGCCAGCGGTTTGGCCAGTGCTCAAGCTTTTGCGGTATACAAACAGAGCTACGGACTCACACCACTTCACCATCTTTTGAAACGCCGTGTCTATATGGCTCAAGCGTACTTGAGATCGGGGATGGAGCGCAAATTGGTCGCTGAACGTAGTGGTTTCAAGTCGAGTCGGCAAATGAATCGCGCTTTTCACAAGTTTTATGGCAAATCACCGCGCGATTGGCTCAATGATCTGAAGGCTGACCTGGCGAACGCTGATTCAGATAAGTGATCATAGAATATTGACGCTTCTCTTTTGACCATATATTATGATGGCTCGGGAGTAAGCATTGAATAACCAGTTCTCGTTCTTCAAAGCATGGATGGCCTTTCAAGAGAAGGTGGCCAATATTTCGCAGGTGCACGTGCTGTCGCCAAATTTAAATGTTGATCAATGGCTTGGTTCAGAAGTTCATCCTATTCCAACCTTGGTTTATAGTGTTGATATGCACATGCGGATTAAAACGTCTGAGCATGCACATCTTGATTTACAACCTGGCGAGGCGGTATGTATTAGACCAGGTACCTTGCATCAGCATTTAGAATCTCGCCACAAAGGTATGTATTATACCCAGGGTTTTCTCGAGACGTATTCTGATTTTAGGCTAGTTGATCATGAGGATACCTATCGCGGCGCGGCTGATCGCGCTTTATTGTGGGATATGTTTCAAGAAATATTGGATGAACCAGAAAACGAACAACGTTGTGCACTGTTAATTAATTTTATTCGCAATGTGAATGATGATGGCACTTCTAAAATTGGTGGTGAGCACCCGTCAGCGGCACGGATGCATGAGTTTATTCGGATTAATGCCCATCGTGATATCAGTATTAAGGACATTATTGGGGCCAGTGGGTTGGCTGATGCCCAGGCCTTTGCGGTCTACAAGCAGAGCTATGGTTTGACACCGTTGCATCACCTGCTCAAACGCCGTGTCTACATGGCTCAGGCCTACCTGCGCTCAGGTATGGATCGTAAGTCGGTAGTGGAGAAGAGTGGTTTTCAATCGAGCCGGCAGATGAATCGAGCCTTTCATCGATTTGTTGGTATGTCGCCACGTGATTGGCTGCGCGAATTGCGCGCTGAGAACGAAAAGAAGTAGCCAGACAGAATTAGACCCTCAAAAAGTACCAAATACTCTGATATTTGAAGGAATATCCGATCGATGGCTCAATATTTAGCCATCGCAGGGCACTTATTTCTGATACAATTTCGTCTTCTTCACTGCCATGTTTCAGTGGTACATGAGTCACCCCACCTTGCGCTCTTTAGGAGTTTTGCCTAGCTAAGTGTAGATTCTCTAGATAATCAACCCCATGACGATGCGTATGCCCATTTTAAAATTCATTATACTTTTTGTAATGAATAAAATGTTGCGTATGGATCGTATTTTTATTGGGGAAATTAAAAATAATTTAGTTAAAATAATTAATTATTTTTTGTCCTGTTTAACTTTTTGTCGACGTCTAGGGAGTGTACGATGAAAAATAAAAAACAATTATCTGCTTATTCATTAATCGAGATTCTCGTGGTGGTGTCAATTATCGCATTGCTCTCGGTGATGATTTCAACATTGGCAGTTAGCATTAAAACCAAAATGGATATAGCTAAAACGGAAGCTCTGGTTAGCTCTTTTAATATGTATTTGTTCTCAAAGCCTAGGCCGCCACCGGATAGGTTAACGCCACCTGCTAATAAGGACGAAGAACGCGTTGGTTATTTAATGTTTGATATAACAGAGAAAAAACCTGGAATAGTCAATAAATTAGTATGGAGCGGTTTCTCATTTGATTACAGTAACATGGTAGATAGTCAAAATAGAGTTACGGATGCATGGGGTAACCCAATTCACTATGTGCTTGGAGATGCTAAAAACCGCATCGGCTCAAGTTCCTATGATCCAAGTAAACCGCAGGATTTAAATAAACCCAAGGATGCCAATATCCCAGCACATAATTCGGATTGGAATAGAGGGGATGAGCTCGGATTTGCTTATATTTATTCCACCGGTGTTCCTGACCCGTTAAAACACGAGTGGATTTATTTTAGTCGCTAGGACTTTGAGATGCAGATGATTAAACAAGCTTTTACTCTTGTCGAATTATTGATTGTGATGTTTATCATCATCTTGCTAAGCTCGTTAATTTTAGCCGTAGTCGGTGTAGGTGGTACCTCTGCCGATATTAATAGCACCAAGACATTAGTGTATACGGTCAGTACGACCGTTGAACAATATATACATGAGACAGGTGCTGTGCCGTTACCGACGGGTAGCGCTGCTGATGCTAATAGCGGTACCTGGTATCCAGATGAAAACGATGGTTCCTGGGAAAAGCAGCAGTTGTGGTGGCGTCTTAACCATAAAATGACTGTGCAGGAACGAGCTGATATGCGTACTGCCGGTGAAACTGCAAATTTAGCTGCTGATCCATTGCAAAGCATTGATTACATGCGGGCTCAATATCCAGCAACCGCAACGCGCTTTACCGAAATCAAATCCATCATGGATACTGTCGATAATACCTTAATGGAATCCTATAAAGTAAAAGATACCAGTGGCTGGGTCTATACGACAGCGAGTGGTGATATCCACAATAATGCAACGTATTTATCAACACGTGGCAAATATAAAGTTTGGCATTTAAATATAAAAGGTGCTATCGCTAAGAATCTAGCTGAGCGCGCCTATATGACGTATCCTTGTTTAGATATGGAAGAGTTGGGTGGTGATATTTATTTAAATGATCAGACGATTGTCGATGCATGGGGTAATCCTTTGATTTACATTGCCCATTCGACAGTCGAAGTTGAAGAAAAAACCCATACATCTCGTTACTATCGTCCAATTGGGGCACGCTCCATTGGGCGTGTAGAAATGAAAGACCGCAATGGTGATGGCAACATCAATACGGATGACTGGTTGGTAGATCCAATCGCCGCAGAGCAGGTGGATCACAATGGTGATGGATCCACAGATGCAGACGACTGGTCGAGCATCTTATGGAATGCAAAGCCCGGCAATGGTATTGGCTTCTTTTTAAGCAGTGCTGGACCAGACGAGAAATTTAATTGTATATTCGCTCACAGCGATAATGAAGACAATATTGATGCTGAAATTGGCAAAGAGGAATAATGCATAAATCTTTGCGCGCTTTTACATTAATTGAAATGCTCGTAGTCATGTCGATAATGATGATTTTATCGAGTATGATCATGTTGGCCTATGAGGGGTCGGACGCTGATGCGGTTACTGCTGATTCTTATGAATTACAGACAGTTTTGCAGCGAGCACGCAGTTTAACCTTGAGTTCCGGGCGTAGTCACGCTGTTGCTTTTCACATCGAGAATGCCGGTGATGGGTCTGTATTAAAAAACCATAGTGATAACGATGCTGAGGATTTTCCTGGTCGACATTGGTATGCAATTATTGGACCAGATAATTCCAATCGATCACGCGATGGTGCTGTGCGTTCTACCAAACGTCCTCCTATTATTGGGACCAATGGTTCGAATGCGCTTGGTGGATATCGTCATTATAATTTTTTCACGATCACCGAGTATGGTCAGGCGCTTGAAGATATGCAGGTGGGGCCACGCCATTATTTATCGAAGGGTGTGCGATTTTTAGCATTAACCGATACAGATACTTTATATTATCAAGAATCTGATTCGAGTTATCCGCGCCCATGGTTTGGACATTATGATGATACTACTAACACCTATTATCCATGGGGTGCTTATAATCGCGAGATTGATGTGACCTTTACCCATCCTAATACTGGTTTGGACTATGAGGGTTTAAATGGGGTAATTCCTTATGACGCAACACTTGATTGCAATGTGTACCCACCGCAGGTTTGGGGACGCATACATTATACTCATGATTATCCAAGTGGCACTGGTACCGGTGGTACAGCAATTCATCCAGGGCACCTAGGTGTTACTGATACGGCTGTGCTGGAACATTTTGGTAAAGCCGGGGAATGGGTGGGTCCAGACACAACATTGTTGCCAGGTCAACCAAAGCCACTGATTAATGGTTATTGGGCAGACTTTATGATTTTATTTGCACCTGATGGGTCTGCTTCGATGGTGACAGCGCACTGTCGAGCAGTTTATTTGAGTCGTGGATCATGGGGACGTGCAACGGTTGAGGGGAGTGCCCAGCCAGGCATGACCTCAGAAGTTGATAGAACAGGCGGATATTCGATAACGCTCTGTCGTGATGTTGATCCAAATGATTTAGATTTATATAGAGGCACTAATGCCATCACCGGCCAGCCGGCATACAATCAATTTAATTCTGTAGAAGATGCCTTTGAATCAATTAATCCATTTTTACGCGTCTTTATCAATAAATTAACTGGTATTGCCGAAGTGCAAAATAACGAGCATCCATACATGCGTATTTCGGCAGACGATTTGTTACAGCACGACCCATATCCGAGGGGGCTCTAATGCGCCATCGGAATCGCTCAGCATTCACGCTTTTAGAAGTGGCATTATCCATTGGTATTTTAGTTGTGGGACTTACCGCTGTGGTATCCGTTTATATGGTGGCGTTGGGTTGGTCGGAGGAAATTCGTGTTGATTTAACCGCGTTGCAGACGGGGCGAATTGTATTGGCGGACGCAGGTGTTCTTGCTGATAAAAATGATGTGCCATTGGGATTAACCAATAAAGATTCAACAGCTAAGGGTTGGGTAAATGATTATTTCGTTGTGCGATCATTTAATCCAGCTGAAACGACGACACTGCCGAATGGTGCTGGAGATTACACTGAGGTTCGGGTGCAGGTTTATTATGGTGGTAACGATAGCGATGGTAAATTAGCCCACCAATTATTTTGTCATCAGGTTATACTGCCGGAGTATAACCCATGAGAAAACATGTAATCGCCTTTACCTTAATAGAAATTTTAGTGGCCTCAGCGTTATTTGTTAGCCTCATGGGCTTAACCGCAGTAGCCTTCCATCGTATATCCAATGGCAGTGAAAAAGCATTACAAGTTTTAGAATTGCATGCCAAGGCTGATACTATTTTGCGCTACATGGAAAGTGATTTGCGTAATATGCCGCAGACTACGGCTGTACATTTCCAAAATACGACTGAGCCCTATACACTAACTTTTATGAAGCCAGTTGCTGATACCAATCCTACGTATTATCACAAGGGTACTACTGAAAACTCTACTAATTATTTTACCATAGAGTCACCGCGATTATCAGACCTGGTCTGGGTGCGTTGGCAGTGGGAAGGTGGTTCATTTTCACGAGGTCAATCTCGTATCAATAAAAGTACACAAGGTATCGGTGCTGGTTCAAACGATAGCTATAATGTGCTGACACGTGGTAAAATGAGGACTCTTGATGTAGAGTCGCCAACACCGAGTGGCATGCAAAACAATGCTATTTCGCCTACGCCGCAACAGCACTATGACTTTTTCGAGGGTACGGGGTCTACGATTAATACGATTGCTGCGGACGGATCCTGTACGGCTGGACCAACACAGAAATTAGCAGTCTATGAAATAGTGAATGGCAGTGCATTTACTGACACCAATTGGAAACGCCCTTGTGATTTAGTTGACACCAGCATCGCACCATGGCGCCAAGGCGATTACACACATTTATATACCACGATTGAACTCGGTAATACGAATAAATTAGACGAAGCTTATGCTGTTCGCAATATTGATGGAAAGTTTGTCAATAAGGACCGTTTGAATTTACTAGGTTGTGACGAAGAAGATGGCAATGGTAATAAAATATATCCGAGTCAAATGCGCCATTTATTTAGCGGTGTCGAATATATGAATTTTGAACTTATTGGACGTAATGGTCGGGTCATTACTACGACCAATGAAACAGATCGACTTAATGACGGTTCGACAAGCATCGATGTGTCAGGCATCAATCCTGATAATGGCTTTGGCTATGATAAACGCCCAACACATGTACGTGTGTCGTATCTGCTGCATGCTGTTGATAGAAAAATTCGTGATGATGAAGATTTAGATAATGATCTTGATGCTGATGAAGCTCTGGTTGATGCGATAAGAGAAATTGTGGCGAATGAAGGATTGGCAACGCGCTTAGAGCGCATTCATTCGTTCAAGCGTCACGCCATCCGTCAAGGTTTTGCTAGTGTATTGATAACCCAAAGTGTGCAGCTGGGATATTAAATGAGAAATCAAACGGCTTCTGTGTTGATTATGGTTGTTTTAATGCTGGCATTGATGGTGAGCATGGCCATTGGCTTTTTAAGTATTGTCGGTCGCCAGTTGGGTTCGGCGATTAACATAGCTAGTCAAACTAAAGCCGATGTAGCTGTGCACCAAGCACAGGCGCATGTAATCCGTGCAGCCCTGCAAACAGCGGATCAACCAACGCTTTTAGATGGCAGCACTAATGTTGATTATACGACTATGTTTAATCCACGCTGGCGCGCTGAATTTAGTGCTGTAACCGATCCGGATGGTGATCCGTTTACCAACGATGGCCTCTCAATGCCAGCAGGAACTAAATCATCGCCAATAGGTAGTGCTACTGAAGTATCTGACAATCCAATTACCAACGCTCGTTATAATTTATTCGATATGGTCGGTGCCGATACCGAACGTGATTTTAGTGTTAACTATGGATTTGCACCTTGTGTCGATCGTTATGACAGCGCGGATAATATGTACATCTCTCGCTGGCATAATGTCGAATATATGGATGAAGAATTTCAACATATTGAAATCGACCCGAGTTTATCTGAAGCAGACAAAGCAATTTTAAGAAAATCAGCCCGATATGTTGTTCGTTACATGGCCCAGGTCATGGATGTAAACGGAATGATGACTATTAATAATAATTTCCCAGTATTGTTCGAAGATGGTACATCTATTGTGCAGGGCAATGGAGCAGTTGATAATACCCAATATATTCGTTACCAAAATTATCTACGTTGTTACGGGCGTAGCATTAAGAGTGCTTTTGGTTCGATGGGAGGCTTACAATATCGTAGTGATGACGACGATTTCCTTTCTGCTGATCCGTTAGATAAAGAATCATCAGGCTATTTTGTCGATGGGCAGCAGGTGGGAGGATATTATTCAGGTAGCCATAATACTGATTATGATGCTCGTAAACGTATTGAGCGTGCTTTTCGTAACGGTGATTTGCAATGGATGAATGGCGGTATTTACGATAATGTGGTCTTGACCTCAGCGCATAAGGGACGTGCTTATACATTCGGTAATATTACCGAATCATTTTTAGGCAATCCAATTCGAACTGGTGCTGGTAATATATATACATTTGTGCCTTACGGTGATTCGATGATTGATAGTACCTTAGCGGACCCGGATTTAGTTGCAGGTGGTCATGTTAATCCGTCAAACATTTCAACACCATGGCGAGTAAACGTATTGAGTGCCCCCAATACGACTATTGGTAATATGGTATTTGGTCTGAGTTCTGAGTTGCGTTTTTATAAACATTTTGGCAGTAATCCTTATGGACCGACTTTGAAAAAGACAACCGGTGGTACTTCTGCTAATGTTGATTTATTGGGCAAGGTATATCCTGAGGCTTTTCCACTTTCATTAGATGCAGGACGTGATGTGCCATGCGTTGGTGACGGTATGGGAAATGATTTGGAAGAAGCGCCATGGTATTACCAAACTGGACATTGGTCCAAGCGCAACGGTAGTTTTGTGATGATTAATTCTAATTGGGGTAATGGATTAATCGCCACTAATCCGGGATATCAAAATAGTTATTATTGGGATATAGTATTTGCCTTAACCATGGCTTTGCGTGATGCTCGTCAGGCTTGGATTGTAGAAGGTGATTTACGAGTTGATGCTGAAGTGGCAGGTCCAACGATTTATGAATACCAAGGCGGGGTCAATAATTCATATATTGATAAAAACGAACATGACCCAGAGGATATGCTTAATTTAATATTAAGTGAAACCTATCGTGTGCTTGGCGAAGGCCGGATTATATCGGGCACACCAGCAACTTCAGAAGATTACTACAATGCAGGTCAAGAAAGCTTGCTGAGTGGTGGCTCTACATTCTGTGGCGCAGGTAGTAATAAGTTTTATCAACGTAAGGCAAAACTACCGCCAACCGCAAATACTCGCGGGATGGAGTACGTGCTAAATGATATCATGATCAGTCTCTTTGGTAAGGCGAATCCACATTTTGATTTAGAAAACGACCCGTTAAGCGAAAACATTGCTGTCGATTTTAATGGTGATGGCTATGCAGAGAGTACGGTTACTGGTTGGTATGATGCCGAGACAAATGGACGCGTTTGGTCATGGTGGTGGGACGGCCTTGGTCCTTATGTCAATGTTGCTCCCCAAGACGCATATATGAAGGAACCGGGCTGGTATCGATTCGATGGTGCCGGTGCAATTCAACGTAAAGTCGGCGAGGATTGGGTCGCCATTGCTAATACGACGACATTTACAACTTACAACGATATGTGGTTAACTGGTAATAATCAGTATCCAATTAAACCAATCGCTAAAACCGGGCGCTTCTTCATTGGTAAGAGTAAAATCATTCACGGATTTGTTCGCGGCGAAGTTTTTAATTTATTAACTGAAAAAACATTAGCAGCTACGTCGCGGAATTTTGCTTACCATGTTGACCCTAATGATGATGGCGATTTCAGCGACAGTCACATTCTTATTCAATCAGATACAACGTTAGTACCGAAGAAACACTAGGGGCTATCTTATGCGCTTCCTTCTTATCTTTTTGTTTATTATAATCTGCACGCCAATAAGTGCTGTAAGCTTTGCCGAGCCAACATGGCCAACCTGGATTGGTGTCAGTAAAGGTGCCGACGCTAGTAATCCTGATAAAGGAGTAATGCAAGATGATCATAGTAATTATGATTATGGCAGCGATTCCTGGGGCTGGTGGGCAAATGTTGAAATAAAATCAGGTGGTGTGGTGACAGCTGTAGTTGAGATGCGTTGGATTGGCGTCGAGACCATGAACTATGGTGACAATCCCCTAACTGCAGCGCTTTATGACACCTTGCCCACAAGCGAAGCTTTTGTCATGGGCGCAGCGGCAAATGAACAAGGTGCAATGGCTCATGAAAAGCCGCGCATTTCGGTACCTAAAACAGCAATTAATGGCGGTAGTGGTTTTTGGATGTCTGCAGAAGAAATTTCGCAAGACGTCTGGGAAAAAGTGATGAATGTTACGTTGCAAAAGAAATTAGATAACGATTCAGATATTAATAATATTAATACTGTTGCATTTACTGGATTGAAAACGCTACGTGCAGTAGATAGCCAAACATTCGCTAATGCACAAACCTTTTGTACCAACTTTGGGACGATGTCTGGTATTACCGGTGCTACGGTGCGTATACCAACCGAAAAAGAGTGGGAGTATGCCTGTCGTGCTGAAACGGCTACGGCATTTTCAACAGGTCGATTGTTAGATGGGGTATTTTTATCCGATTTTAATGGATCTACAGTGACGCCGAGTGGGATGATGTATGATTATGAAATTGGTGATATGGCTGCGAAGGCACCGACAGCACAAAATGGTGATGGCGGATTAACGCCACCATGGGAAGTGAAAATCGGCAGCGTTGACGGAGATGGATTGGGTTCCTTGGATTGGGGGGTTTCTGCTCACATTCGCATTGGCGGTAAATTGACTTTAACTGGTGGCACCTTGAATTTGGAAGTAGCGGCATTATTTGATGATCGTTATCAACATCGCTATGCTCCGGACCATTATGGCACACATACACCAATTTTAATGCTTTATTATTATGATGGGACGACGTTTTGGCCTAGGCCCTATGGCGACCCCAATGCAGCTAATATGTATTATCGCTTTTTAGAATTAAGTGATCCAGCAAATAGGAATGATCCAGCCGATTATGTTTTAGCCAGCTCTTTGACGCTCGCGAATGCCAAGCAGAACCATGCTTATCCTAATTGGATTAAAGGCCGTCGTATACGCGATATCGATGGTGGCGGCGATGATGCGAGACGTCTGCGTCGTTCAGATAATTTTCGTTATCATGTTGGAACAGAGCCAGGTGATTGGTATGTGCCAAGCTACAGTGCTAATTATTTCTTAGACTACGCTAGTGCACAAGGTTTATCGACAAATACCTATTTGACGACCATTCCTGCACAGGGTAAGCAGTTAGAATATCGGGAAATGGTTTATGTAACGTCTCGATGTACCGCAGCAGGTGTAGAAGACTCTCAAGGAAATTATTTCAAAGATTTTGACGGAAAGGTTCATCCGATTCGCAGTATGTACACGCCTATTCCATTTTACACTCCAGGAACCAAGCGTTACGAGACTCTGCCAACAACAGGAACTGATATTGCCTCAATAGCGCGACAGGTAGATCAAAATGCGGCTGGAGATCCGCCAATGAATACGGATGAATATGTTGAAGCAGTAACCAATGCTTTGGCTGATGCGTGGACCGATTCTGGACCGATACCCAATACGTTTTATTCCGGTCCAATAGCTGGTGTAGTGAACATTGTTGGCATTCGCGACTTTCCACGTCAAACCATTATCGATGAAATAACCGTAGAAATTGGTGTCCCAGGTGTCTCTGTCGAGGTAGGTGGTAAAGGGCGCAATCCGTGGGGATTATTTAATATGCATGGGAACGTAGAAGAATGGGTAGCGACAAAATGGGATGCCAAATCTGATTATAGCAATCCTGCTTTATATGATACCGGTGCTTATCAAATAACCCGTGGTGGTTGTTGGAACGTCGGTGCGGATCGCTGCCGCAGCGCCGCGCGAACAGCGCGTGACCCAAGCCAAGCATACAAAGATGTCGGTATCCGTATTGTGATTGGCAATTAAATCTAAACGGCATCATAATATTCAAACGCATATTGTAATTGAGCATAGTCACCTAGCTTAGAGCGATCCGTTTCTCTCATGAGGATTGCATATGCGACATATTCTGACCGTACTTGGTATCATTGCACTGAGCGTAAGTAGTGCATTTGCAGAAAATGCGACGAATTCTATTAAACTAATCAGTGAAATCCCAAGTTTTCATTCACTCGGGTTTCGATGGTTGGTATCTGGCGATGCCAATGCAAACGCCAAAGTAACGGTTGCCTATAAACTTAAAAAAGAACAAGACTGGCGATCTGCATTAGATCTACATCGCGTCGAACCGGAAGCTATGGAGGCAGCTCGTCCACCCAAAGGTCAGTTTTTATTTGCTGGTTCGATAATGTTTTTAGAGCCTGGTCAAACCTATGAGGTGCGATTAAGCTTAATCGACCCAGATACCTTAGTACATACTATTTTAACTAAAACATTAACGACAATGACATTAGTTGATCCAATGATTAAACGGGTGCTTTATGTGCAGCCACAATCAAGCGATCAAAGTGCGCATGGGGCTGGAACTAAAGATAAACCAATTAATGGGCTCGCTATCGCCTGTAAGCGGGCACAGCCGGGCGATCAACTTATATTATTGCCAGGTACCTATGTCAGTGAAGCCTATCTTAATTTAAAAGGCAAGGTTGATGCACCAATCGTCATCAGTGGTTCGGATAAATCCAAAGTCATCATTGAAGGTGGAAAAAACAATTCCGGATTCGATATTGGCGGTTCCAAACATGTGCAAATTCGTAATTTGACCATTACTAAATCATTATGGGCAATTCGAGCCATAGGCGCTAGTCATCTCTTGGTTAAAGATTGTTTATTCGATGGTGTTGGTACTGGTGTTTTCGGTGACAGTAATAAAGCTCGTGGTGTACATATAATCAATAATCACATCAAAGGCGTACTCCAATTTCCACACAGTAAAAATGCCGACCATCCTTGGAAGAAGAGGGAGTTGCGTGGTATCGATATAGCCGGCTCAGATCACATATTCGCCTATAATACGGTTCATGGTTTCCGCGATGGCATTGATGTACGTGGCAAACAGCCGATTGTTAATGTCGATATTCATAATAATGAGATTTATGATTGTTATGATGATGGTATGGAATTGGATTTTTCAGACCACAATGTTCGCGCCTTTTATAATCGCATTACGAACACTGGTATGGGCATTTCTTTTCAGCCGATTCATGGTGGACCAGCTTACGCAATAAAAAATGTTTTGTATAATTTACGTGGTGAAACGTGGAAAATACATTTAAGCCCAGTCGGTGATCCGCATCGTACCTCTGGCGGTTATATGTTACATAACACCATTGTGCGTAGCAATCCAAGCTTCCGTGTTTGGTCAAATGAAGGGCCGGGTCATTATTTTACTATGTACAATAATTTATATATCGGAACGGGTGGACCCATAGAAGTAACTTGTCCCATGCGTTATACGAAAATGGATCACAATGCCTATTTCCATGATGGAAAATTTGGTAACTTTGCTTTTTGGAATAAAAAGAAATATAAAACCATTAAAGACTTCGCAGAGGAAACAAAACTAGAACAACATGGAATATCTGCTCTGGTATCTGGAACGATATTCAAAGGGAAAATGGACTTTCCAGATCGTGATGTTTCACAGGAGCCACGCATTTTTGAGTTGAAGTCGGGAAGTCCGGCAGTTGATCGAGGCCTCGTATTACCATCCATTAATGATGGCTTTAAGGGCAAGGCGCCAGATCTTGGGGCTTTGGAGCAGGGTGAAAAAGCACCGCCGTATGGTGTGCAAAAAGACTTGGATATTTAAAGTTATTTAATCGGATCTTGCTTGGCCAGTTCAGTGTAATGGCCAACTGTTTCTGGTGGTAGAGAGCGCCACAATAAAAATTGGTTGCGTAAGTCATTAATGAAATTGCGATTGCTACGCAGCCATGCTCCGGGCGATCCGCTCACACGTTGCAGTTCAACGACGACCTCTAAGACACCATCGATGTCCGATTCACGAGTGGTCATGGTAAAATGCTGGAATATTCCCAAATCAAAGGGCGCTAAAGAGACGGTCGCGTTAAATTGATAATTTAATTCATCGATGCGTTGTGTAGAAACATCTGAAGCGGCAAAGTGTCCAAGTGAGGCATCGGCATGATTATGAAAGTGTTCGCTGATGAATCCAAGGATGCCACCAACATCACTCGAGGAGACCGTGAATGGAAAGACGAAGGTAATGGTGTTGCCTTCCGGTGCGGGCATTTTCCATTTACGGGCAACACCGGGATTAGCCGAATTGCCAGCTTTGATCGCTGGGAAAATAGTTGAGAGCATGACCGTTGCCATAACCAATAAAATAGTGTAGGTAGAACTGAGCGAAGAGAAATTCATCTCTGGTGCATCAAAAATACCGGCGTCACTGAGATAGGCTAAAAAGACGGCGGCTAATTGAGAAATTATATAACCGCCAAGTCCGCCAATGACGGCGTAGACTGCTGATTCGGCAAAGAATAGGGCAGCGACATTCGGAGGTGCTAAGCCCAGCGCACTAAAGGTAAATATTTCGCGCTCACGATCGACGATCGACCCAAGCAGTGAGCTGAAAATGATTAATCCGCCGAGAAGCAAGGGAACCAATATTTCACCCATGCCAGAAGCTGAGAAGCTCGGAGTAAAGAAGTAGCGCTTAATACCTTCGCCGCCTTTGACGTAGATTGGCCCATTGAAAAATTCGGCAATGTCTTTGGCATCAGTAAATATGTCGCCATCAGTTTTCGGGTATAAATTAATACCAGTGGTAAATCCATTGATGACTTCGAGGTCATTGTAAGAGATGATGACGGTGTCTTCAGCTGGTACGTAACGTAGTAGGGATGTATCCAATTGACTTAATTTATCATTGAGCGCTTCGTTTTTGGCACGACGCAGATCGTAATCTAAAGCCATGATCGCTTCAAAATCAGGGAGCGTGACATTTTGGCCATCGAGAT
Source organism: Planctomycetota bacterium (assembly GCA_028280785.1). Lineage (GTDB taxonomy): Bacteria > Planctomycetota > UBA11346 > UBA11346 > UBA11346 > JANQLF01. The sequence goes on along the minus strand of JANQLF010000129.1, from coordinate 18,562 downwards.
AGCTGAGTTCTTTTAACACTGCATCGTTAAAATGGCCAGCAAAGGTGAAGTGTTGACCTTGGAAAACAACTTCATCACCCCTATTAATGTTCAGTTTTTTCGCAGCAGTGGGGTGTAAATAAATGGGATGCGCAATCTTGGCATCGATATCTGGCAAGAGAGCTTGGTATTTTTCACTGAATTCACGCTCTCGCGGATCGATTGCTAGTGCCGCGGAAGAGGTCTGCGTCGTTTTTTGTTTTGGCGCATACAGCGAACATTTGCGTGGCATTTCTGTTGATTCGCCTGGGTATAAATAGTAGGCACCGCGACGAATGATGTGATAGCGATCCTTATATAAGTTCTCAACGCTACGATCTACGTGAAAGGGAAGTGCAAAGAAGGTATTGCGTCGGACTTCTATACGTTCGCTGTCATTTATCTGGCCGATATACGTTTCATCGACACCAATCTTAGAGCCAAACGAGGCGAATATTAAAATAGTAAAAGTAAGGAGGATGATGGTAAAGGCAGTTAAGAACGTTTTTAATGGTCGATTGCGCATGCCAGAAATGCCGATGACTACCGAGGCGAGTGCCGTATTGGCTTCACTATTTTGACTATGTGATTGATTACCGAGGCCCTGTAATGCTAATATTTCTTTCTTAAATTTACTCATGACAATAACGATGACCATGCCGCTCATAATGATGGTTACAAAAGCGAGGAAGATGATGATTGGTGAGCTGGCTAATGAAAAAGCGGGATGGGCAAGGTAGAGTAGGCAGAACGTCCCAACAAAGAAGCTGACGAATCCACCCAATTGTTTATAGATGGTAGTGAATCCGAAAAATAAGCGTTCGAGTGAAAAGGCGAATGGAATGGTTAAAACCAACAAGATAACGACTGACTTAACCATATCATTGCTAACTTGCAGAATCGGCTTGTAGGCACGACTCGCAATGGTACTGGCTAATAATTCATGCGATTGTGCAGTGCCAAGCTGACCTTGTTGGCGTAACACCTGTGCTTGTTCGAAATGATCCTTGGCATTGGCATGCAGCGTTTCGATGTCTTCAAGTACAATGTTTTTCTCACGCAAATTTTCTAAGCGCGTTCCGTTTAAGTGATCAAGATCATTAGCTGTTTGATAAAGTGTATTAACATTGATCAATTCAGCGTTCTTGAGTGGGAAACCTTTGCCAAGTTCGTCGTCTTCACTGCCGTTGATCAGGTTGACGCCGCTTGGTCCAACCAACTTAACTGGTGTATCGCGATTATAATAAATAATCGTACTATATTCATCGGCTCGCCATAACATTTGATTGCCATCGAGACTGGAATTGGTTTTTGCTTTTAACGGCGTGTCTGAAGTAAAACGCTCATAGGTAAGTGGTAAAACAGGAGAGAAATAGCCACCACCATAAACATATTTAAGGTTTAAATTGACAATATCGCTATCAGTACGTGTAGCGACACGATTAAGTTCCCCAAATTCATTGTAGTTATAGGCAACTGATTTATTGTGCCAGTAATATTGATGTACAAATTTTGGTATAATAGTATTGCCAAAGCCATTACTGAAGCCCAGGCCAAAGCGGCTATGACCTGGAATTAATCCTCTATTGACAACGCGGTAGCCTTCGAGTTTCACCAATGCATTGACGGATACTTCACCAATTTCAGCAGATCCCTTAGCGAAATTTTTAGTAACGAGACCGTGATTATTCTTCCCATCAGGTTCATAGACAGCAATGTAGTGCCACTTGGTTGGCTCGGCGGTGAATTTAATGCTCATCCGTTCATCATTTGCCAACACGTTAAAATAAGTGGACATTTGTGGAATTAGTCCACTTAAGTTGGTTTCACGCGCATCCGGCATTTGATCGTAGTGAAGTGGGTCACCGAGGCTGTTAAGATTAAAGCCGAGATGTGCTGAGGCGATGGCTGGAAAGCAGGATAAGCTACGTAAGCGTGGATAAATAAGTGTATCTGACCTAATAGCGTAATGATTATAATTTAACAAACTAGCTTGCGGATGTTTTTCAAATGTTTCATTGTAAATCTGCGTCAATGTTTCAATGGGGTCGCCGTATTTATCCGGTCCCAATTGTAGTCCGCGCAAACTGCCAGTGTAATCACCATTGTAGTTTAATATCCAGTCAGATTGATCATTGGCGAAATCAAAGGCGAATTGACCAACAATGTAATTATCACCAATGGCAGTAGCAAGTTGGTGAAAAGTCCGATTATTTTCAATTTGTATTTCAATGGATTGTATGGCGTAGTTAATTTCATCGATTGTTTCTTGGAGCAGCTGATTATAGAGCTGTTTGCGTTCTGAGGCTTCCGGGTGAGCGCGATTACCAAGATAAGTTTGTCGCGATTCATCGTAGATCGGCGTTTCTATGTCTCCACGCAGTGCATTCCACTTGGCCTTGATCTCACGCAGTTTGGTTTCTTGCTCTTTTTGCTCATTGAGAGCAAAAGTCCGAATATCGAAATTCAAATTGTCGATAATGGATTGTAAGCGACGTACGATTGTTTTCTTACCTTCGTTATAGAGATCATGACTTAAATCAGTTCGTGCCTGTTCATCGTTTAAATAGTCGAGTAGTTCTTTGCTAGTCGAAATTTCGTTTTTATAGTGCTCCAAGCGCATATCAAAATATTCAGGTTGTTTATGCTTGTCAGCGGCAAAGTAGAAAAAGCGACCGCCTTCCTGAGCACTGTAGTGGCTGCCATAAAATACGATGAAGACATCGCGCTTAAGACTTGCTTGGGCAAGTGATTTAGCTGTCTCGACTAGTAAGGCTATATTAGCACAGTCACGTTTTTGTGGACAAAAAGTGGGTACTAATCCAAAGGTGTCGAGGGTGGCGGTGAGTATGATGGCTTCTTTACCAAGTTTGAGTGCTTGTTTGCCTGTAGCTGGGATATGCACCCATAAATTACTGGTTTGTGTTTGCTGCCAGCGACTTTGCACATGAAACTGACACTGTTGGCCTATCTTGTTAAATAATCCCTGACGCTTGGCATCCTCACGCGCAATAAACATGCGTGGAATTGCAAAGGACATTTCAGAAAACCATTTTTCAACATGGTATTGACTCGCTGCAGGATCGCTGATGAAAATAATAGACTGGGCACCTTCAGCAAAGGCAAGTCGCATTGCCTGTTGGTCGCAGTGCATATCCAACATAACAATCGACCCATCGATTTTATGCTTATTGAAATCATCAGCCGTACCTTTACCGAGGTAGACGAGGGGGCCTTCGACGCCGTGCTGACCGTTGGTTGTTGGTGAGCCGCAATTAGGCGCAAATGCATGTACGCCATCAATGCGCTTGCCATTAATTCTCAGGCTGCAAATGACGTTTTCTTGATAAACCGAATTGTATAATTGTCTGTGTGTTTTCAGACCCGCTTTTTTGAGTGCTTCGATGATAAGTGATTGGCTTTTTTTGAAATTATCACTGCCGACTTGTCGATGATCAAAGCTACTGAGTTGCTGGTATAGGTTTTGATACTCAGCTTCACTAGACCACATCTGCGTACAGTTAAATAGAAAAAGGAGAGTAATGAGGCTTCGTTTAAGCATGGTTTTCATCATCTCGCAAACACATTAAATTCAGTTGGTTCACCGCCATACCAGAATGCTTCGCCTTCTGGAATAGTGCTGAAGTGATAGATGAAACCTGTACCGAGCCCTAACATGATGGTCGCCAATTCGCCAAAAATTAAACCAATAAAGAATGGTTTACAGCTTTGGTACACTTGGCCACCACCAAAGCGGACAATTAATTCGCGTATAAGCCAGCCAATTAAAAAACAGTAGAAGGTACGGGACATCGGCCAGGTCCCCCAGACCAGGAACAGTACCGGATGTAGTGGAAATCCTGTAAAGCGGAAGCGCAGAGCGAAGAAAATAAATACGCCAGCGGCACCGAGGAACATATAGCCAAAGGTGCCATCTTGTGGGTTGATATTAAAAATCGACGCTTCTTTATCTAATTGACCGAGGTCAGTTAATTCGGTGATGCCAGAGGTAGCTTTGCTCATTGCCCCGCGCATAGCCCATTTTTGACCATAGCCATCGTTGGAACGATTAGCACCGATGGTATAATGTTCGGTCATTTTCATAAAAATACTGGCGACAATGGCAAAAATGAGAATGACACCAACAACTTTTGTTAATCGTTTCAGATTGACCCCTTGTTTTTCAGCGATCTTCAAACTGTTTGAAACATAGGGCATCATGCATTCTTTTGGGTCTGCGGTTAACATCAGACCGAGATAGTAAATCATAACCAAGGGTGCTGCACCGATTGCCGTAACGCCAAAAACCTTCCCAATAATCATACCAGGATGCCATCCGGCCTGCATAAATGGTATGCCGGTTTCGCAAATAATCCGAGTGAATACTAAGAATAACAATAAGACCAATAGCGTGTAAAAGAGTGCAATGGGGAATGATAGTTCGCAGGACGTGCACAGGACAACCAGCATGCCAACGACGGCCAACAGAAAGATACGCATAGCAAAAATACCATCGACCTCATGCTCTTCGCCAGCTTTAAAATTCAGTGCTTTTTTCAGTACTGACCAATAATAATAACGGCCTGTGTATATAATAACTGCAGCATAGGCGAGGTAGGCGCCGGCGCGTGAATTACTGACGTCACCACCGCTGAGACCGGATCCAGTGCTGATGTATAATTGGGCGCTGATGAAGGCGAGTAAGAAATGGGACAGGCCAAGTGTTAGACCAATTTCTCGCGATAAAAAGAAAGTGATGCCAATAAGGGAGAAATACCAACCGAATTTTAACAGCCCAAAAGGGTTCGATTTGGTGAAGACGGGAAATATTTTATAATACCAGCCAAACCATGCTTCCACTTCAATGCCAGGTGCCGCTGATGGGAACCAGGCATGTATAAAACGTATAAAATGAAATCCAAAGACTACGGCAGCGGCAATCCAAAACGAACGCTTATAAAATACACTAGGTAAAGTTCGGCCATCACTACGGTCAATAAAAGATCCACCGATTTGAGCGAGCGGATAGGTTAATTGTTCGTGATTAGACCACTGTCGATGCACAATCAACGACAGAGATAATAAGGCTATGGAAAAGACGATAATTAATGGAATCCAATGTGCGAGAGGTCCGTACCATGCTTGGTAAGGAATATCTGCACCTTCGGGGATTCCAGTTGCGAAATTTTTATAGACAAGGTCTTTAGCATTGAATTCATAATGTGTTTGGCTGTCAGTTACTTGATCATCTGGCAGGGGACTACCTTGAATGGCTGGTGCATTGTCGGCTTGGTCTTTGCCACCAAGTGGGAATAAATGGTCGGGTAAATACTCAAATGTTTTATTGCTCTGCCACGAGGATTGATTCTCGTACATGTTCCAAGAATTAATTAAATTATGTGGAAAGAATCGATTTAAACCTGACGCGCCCAGCCACACGCCAGAGAGAACGATGACCAAGGAAACAGCGAGCTCTTTGTGATTCAGACATAAATTCGGTGAGAGGCGGCTGCATATCGGATTCCAGAACAAGGCGATGCAGATCACCAGGAAATAAGGTCCCGGTGGGAAATGATTCATGACAAACGGTGACTGCTTCAGTACAAAGTCATTATAGCCAGTAATAGCAATCGTGAAAAATAGGATGCCTAAGCCAAACAGGATGGATTTGAGCGTGAAGGCACGTTGCGCCGGAACAGTCGGAGTAGGCGCCTGGCTCTGAGCTGTAAGTACTTGCTGTTGCTGATCTTGTGATGATGAATCAGGAGAGTCGACCATGTGATCCTAGGGAGGCTGCGGCCCATTTCGCATTATTTAAAACCTGCGAATGAGCGAGCCGCACATGATGATTGCTTATTGGTTTCTGCAATCGCCAAGGCACATACAAATGGTCGATTTCTCTTACAATTTTAAGGTTTGTGGCTTATCCATCGTGACTTCTATTTGCTTTATAACGGCACCACCATTGCTGATACTGACCTGGTGCGGCGTTAAGACCTCTTCATTTATTTCAGTAGAATCGGTTTTCACTGGATTGATGCGGCATTGATTAAGGATAGCTGTGAGCTTACCTGATGTATCGATGGTTTTATTTAAAGTGACTTCGCCATTTTTATTTTTTATTTCGATTTGATAACCTGGCTTAGCTTCAATGGCTAAGCTCCATTGAATGAAGTAATGACTTTTGGTACCTGTTTTATTAATGTAGACATCGTTATGAGTTGCATTAACGAATTCACTATCAATGAGACGATGACCATAACTCCAGTAGGATCCACCCCATTGAAAGCTGTGGAAATTTGGATTCTTACCTACGCGAATGAATTTATTGTTTTGAAAAAAATGATTGTGCCCTTTGGCGTAGGCATCACCAAATCGGATAAAACATATATTACTAATGAAGGTGTTATTTTTATACCACACTGGATTGGAATCAGGTTTTTTAGTGTGCCCATGTGTTGATACGCAACCAGCGCGTTTGGTCTTATTGTCCAAAGCAATAACCTTGACGGTATTGTTATTGAATTCGAGTCCTTCAATGCTGACATCGCTAAAAAATCCAGTTCCGCGAATTTCACAGTTTTGTCCACCTTTGATGACAATCAGATTGTCGGTGTACTTTAAATTATTGCGCACTTGGCCGCCCTTGCCGTAATTGGTGACGCGCATGGCTTCAAGCATGTTGATGTCGCCCCACGTTTCATGCCAGCGTTTACTCACATCTATACCTTGAAAATGGACGATATTTTTACTGACCTTGTAATCTTCATGAGCCCAGCCGAAGCCATAAGGATTGAAGCCGGTACCGAATATGCGATTATTGGTATAATCACCAGCTTTTTTGCCTGGTTTTGAAAAGGCTTGTACGGCGAACGAATTGGTTGAAAAACTGTCAACGTATATTTCGTTATGGTGTAATTGAGTAACGCCACCGATGCCATTTTGACGTGTGCGTTTTACCAGATTGTGGTGCAAACTGCCTTTGAACTCTTCTTTCCATTTACTAAAGCCTATTGCACGCGTTGCTGCACCGTGGCGGTTTTTAATTAATCCACCTTTATCGCATAAAACGTTATGGTGCGCCTCAATACTGCCGCGTGGGTGATCAAAAGTCATACCCCAGATTTGCGGTCCATGATAGCTAACACTTAATCCAGCAATTTTTGCATCGCCACCTTTGAGGTAAAACGGTTTAAATTGAGTTGACTTTTTATTGGCTTGAAGTGCCTGGCTATCACCTTGGACGATGTGCCCATTAACGATTTGAACACCGCTACTCATGTATTTACGTTGGCTATTAACGGTTCCATGGGCGACGATACCATCCACTGGTTCAGTAGCATCTTTACCGTAAGTGACGGTATGACCATTAAGATCAAGAGTAATATTATCGTTCTCAATAATAAATGCTCCGGTATTGCAGGTAATATCTTGGGTGACTAAGTAGCGTTTTCCTTTTTCAGTGAGCTTGTAGGGGGCATCGCCCATATCGCCAGGAATAGCGATGTAATCTTCTAATGCTTTGGTCGTAAAAGTAGCTTTCTTTGATTTAATGGTGTTGCCGCGCTCATCAGTTGCAATTAATCGATAGGTGTATTTGGTATTCGGTTCTAAATTTTTAAGATAATGAACATGTATATAAAATGAACGTTCAGCGACGTTGGTTTTTTGATTAAGACTGCTGCCTTTACCATATTCAACGATGCATTGAGCAGGCAGGTTCGTTTCAAAGCCTATGACCGCGCTGTTTACAGATGCGTGCGTCCAATTACCGGCGTCGATAAGCTTAAGTTTATCGCCACAGTGTTTATAGATGAGCGATTCATGCTCGGCACCAAAAAACGCTTTGCAAAATTCATTGAAGCCACCGTAAAGCACATCGGGAGCACTGTCGGCTTTGCATTGCTGAAGCTGGGCGATGGCCTCTTCTTGTTGTGAACTCAGATTAACATCATCTGCAGCATGTAAGCAGGCGAATGATAAATAGCAGATTAGGTAGCAGATACGAATCATGGTGTGTGAACCCTTGTTATTGGTGCCGAATGCGCCGAACTTTCATAAGTTAGTAGAAATGAAGGCACTTACATCCATTTTTTTCGAGTTTAGACCGCTATATTTCAAATCTCATCAGAATATCTTGCCTTAATACCTACTTCACCCGGGGGATCCGATGGCAAGCAGGGGGCTGCTTGCTAAGCTAAATAAAATGGCAACAGCACAGGTTATACATCGATGACGAACCCGCTTAACCGCACGGCGGCTGATTCCCTGAGTAATGCGAAGCTGAGCTTTTACATTGGTGGCTATCGCTTTACCTGTTTACGCTGGGGGGCGGATCGACACAAAACTGATGTTCAACCTGCGCATCATCACGCATTTTGTGAAATAGTTCTTTTGCATGAAGGGAAAATAATTTCCGAAGCCAATGAACAAATCATTGAGGCAACAGCGCCTGCAGTTTTATTAAATATGCCTGGGGAAGTGCATGAGCACCGTCAAGAAGCTGCGATTGCCTTAGATTGGGTGGGTTTTTCGATCGCTAAAGATAATCGCGCTATCAATGATGGGTTGGATTCGCTGGTGAGCCTGTGGTTAAAACACTATCGAACAGTATCCAATAATGCTCATGATGTAGCTACTATGGTGGCAAGGCTTGAAAAAGAGTTGTTAGAGCAGGAGCTAGGTTGGCGGCAATCGTGTACCTGGATATTACAGCACTTGGTCTTGGGTATCATAAGAGCAACGTTGCTTGACGTTCCTGATGAATTGGAACAGCATCTTGAGCTCGAAGCGGCTTTGCGCGCTGCCATTCGTCAGGATCCAGCGCATCCATGGAGCGTGGATGACCTCGCTCAGTTGGCTGGCGTTAGTGATCGCCAGCTTAATCGTTTACTGCGTAAACAGGCCGATACGTCCGCATTAGAATTGGTGAGCAGTGAGCGTATGAATTTGGCTCAATCACTTTTGTTAACTGAAGATCAGACAGTTGAAGCCTGTGCCCTCCAATTGGGTTATGCAGACAAGCGGTACTTCTCGCGTCTCTTTAAAAAATTTTATGGTGTTTCACCACAGCAATGGCGCGAACAAGCCGAGGCTTATCGAGTAGAGGTCGACGAAAGTTAAACGAACGCCCTTAGTAGAGCGACATGGGTTTTTCTAGCTGCACGACCTAATAATATGATGTTGATCATGAAAGCTGACGGTGCACAAAGGCCATAATCTGTGTTTAAACCGAGATTTACTGATAGGATGCTGTTCTGCTGAAGGATGGGAGTTTGGTTGATAGTGCGCTTATCTAATTTAAATCATAGTATATGCTTAGTGCAGCATGATTTGGTCACGCAAAATCAATCATGTCGTTACAGGTTAACATCGTTCACGAAAAAAGTCATTATACATGATGAAAGGAATCCGGGTGAGTGAAGCATCTTTGACTGAATCACAAAACGATTCGAATGAAGAAAAAGAGATTAAATCAGCATTTACCGCCCGCTCTATTATTTTTGGTGTACTGGGTCTCTTGTTTACCTTGTCGTATGCAGCAATTAACGACTTCATGTTTAAGCAGACGCCGTTTATTGCTAATCACTTGCCGCCGGGACCAATATTCATGGTGGTTTGTATCGCCTTGGTATGGAACCCGATGTGGTCGAAGCGCGCATTGTTGGGCGGATTTTCTGGATTCTTCTGTATTTTTTGGGGTATTTATTTTACCTGCGTTCTAGATCATTATTTCTTTTTTTCCTGGCATATTTTATTTCTAATTGGTGTATTGATAGCAGTGAAGGAAGCATGGTTTCAACGCTGCTCTGAATTAATGCAACTGAGTGGGCGTGAATTAATGGTAACGCTGCTCATTATTTTAGCAGGAGCATGGACTGCTGGTCCAAGCTTGAATAATCATTTTGGCACCACTTTGGTAAATATGTGGTCGGTGTATTCCAATAATCTGCAGATGCAGAATGTGAACACCATTGAATATATTCCACAGCATTTATGGCCCGCTGGCGGATTAAGTCACATCGGTGACAATGCGGAAGAGAAGGCGCGCGTTTATGACGCCTTCACCACGGGCTCAAAACTCCAGGGCCATGAAGGCGTTCCATGGGATGCGTGGATCGGACCGATTCTAAGTGGCTGGGGACCATTATTTGTTTTATTTACCATTTGTGTGGTGGCGATGTCTTTCGTGGTCCATCGTCAATGGTCGCGCAATGAGCAGTTGGCTTATCCAATTGCCCATATTGGCGGAGCAGTCTTTCAAAAGGAGAAGGGTCAGGCTCTACCATCGATCTTTTATAATAAATTATTCCTACTGGCGATGGGCTTGGTCTTATGTTTTCATGGCATTCGTTATTTACATGCGTGGTGGCCAACCAATTTTCCTGATATCAGCACGACGTCGTGGCTGCCGTTTGTACGAGAAATATTCCCAGTATTAAGAAAATCGGGTTCTTTCTACATAGATTATTTTGCATTTTATTTCTGCATCATTGGCATTAGCTATTTCCTTTCCAGGGAGGTGGGCTTATCGCTTGGCATTGCCCCATTCTTGCTAGCTCTCTTCAGTGCACAAACCTACATGATCAGCGGTTCGCCAATCAGTGGCTCTGATGCAGGAAATATGCGCGCAGGGGCCTATTTGGTCTATGCGATAATCATACTCTACACTGGCCGTTATTATTATCTGCCGTTGTTGAAAAAGGCATTGTTCCTTAATCCCAAAACCGATGTCGAAGAAGATGCGGTATTGGCAGCACGTTTATTTGTAGTCGCCTTTTTCGCAATGGTGCTGGTGCTGAGGATTTCATTTAATTTAGACCTCGACCTGTCATTCTTGTTTGCCTTAATCGCTGTACTTATGTTTTTAGTATTCACGCGTATTATTTGTGAAACCGGTATTCCGTATTTACAGCCAGCATGGAATCCAGCAGTTGTATTACTAAAAACCTTTGGTGTTACATCAGCTGGCGCGGCGCCAATCGTTTTATTGTATTATATCAATGTCGTTTTGATGTGTGATCCGAAAGAATCGCTCATGCCTTATGTTGCCAATGGTTTAAAAATGGGCGAAGATCATAATATTAAATTAAAACGCATGTTTAAAATGTTCTTAGTAGTCGCAGTGCTGGCGATTTTTGTAAGCATTGGCATTCGACTGTATCATCAATACACCTTGGGTGGGCATGCGATTAGTTATCCATGGGGCGACATTCGAGTTCCTACCCAAGTTTTAAAGAATTCGACACGAGACTTAGTGGCGCTCGAAAGTATGGGTGGCCTCACAGCACCGGATTCAGGTGAACGCGTCGGTTTTATCGATCGCATTGCCAATTTTGATCCAGATATGGATGTCTGGAAATTCATGATCGTAGGCGGACTTGGAATTTTATTCTTTTCCATTATGCGCTTCAAGTTCATTTGGTTTCCGTTGCATCCGGCTATTTTCTTAATCGCTGGCATCGACCCACTCGCGCGAACCTTTTACTCATTCCTGATCGGTTGGGGTATTCGTGAGTTAATTGTCAGATTTGGCGGTGGTGTTGTCTATCAGCAATTAAAACCGTTTTTCATTGGTCTTATCATCGGTGAGCTGTCGGTGATGGGTATCGCGATCTTTATATCGTTCCTGTGTTATCTGTTCACTGGAGACCCAGGGCCAAGTTTCTACTTTAACTTCGGTTAATCCTGACGTCCGAATCGTCACCACATGATGTCCTAATTATCACCATTGCTGGATTCTTCTCGCGCTATAATGGAGCGAGGAGCAGGCGATGATTCAGGACTTAGACCAGCAAGTTACGACAGATTATACGCTTATTGATGGCATGCGTGACGATACACAGCGGTGCGTGCAAGTGCCGTTGTCGGAAGAGCAGATTGACGCTCTTGATCGTGATGGGTATGTAGTTTTACCTGAACATATAGATGCAGACAGACATGCACAATTGCTTGCAGGCGTTGAGCGTATTCGTCAACGTGTTGATAATAACGAAATCCAAGATTTCGAAGCAGGTTCACAATTTTATCGGGATTTAATGATTCATGATGAGATCTTTGAATCTTTTTTAGAAGATGAATTATTAATTGGTGCTGCACGTACTATGCTTGGGCCCTTTGTTCGTCTGCGTGGAATGACCTGTCGCGATAATCGCATTGATACGGGGGGTAATGAGGGTTTTGGCTGGCATGCTCATCAACGCGTGTATAGCGATCCGGCACCACGTTGGTCAGCACCACCACAGGCTTTGGACTGTTTGCATTATTTAGATGGATTGAATAAAGAGACTGGTGCTGTTGCCGTTATACCAGGATCGCATAAACAATTAGATTTAAATCTACCCTGTGATCAAACCGATTATCCAGACCAAGTCATTGTTGAATTGCCACCGCGATCTATTTTATTAATCCACACGAATTGTTATCACCGCAGTTTACCCGCGCAGGATACTAGTGCGCGCCGGCGTTTAATTATTGTTAGCTGGGTACCAGCGTGGTATCGCTGGAGCCCATGGGATCGCTGTGATCGCAGTGCTTGGCTTGAGAAAATGTCCAAGCGATGGGCAGATGATCCACAAAAACTAGAGTTGATTGGTATCGGTGGATATACGTGATTGTAACAATCGATTCACATTGAAATTAGTTAGGCATTTATTACATTCGCTATATGCCGGAGCACCATTTTAGGTATAGATGCAAAGAATGTCAGGCCTTAATTAATACTAAGCGAAAAACAGAAACAGCCTTAAACCATTGGAAGTATCCAATGTATGGTGTACTGGGCGCATGCTTTTATGGTGGTCTGCATGACAAGGGAACTTCTTACTTTCTAATTCTTATCGCTGTAAGTTCCCCATTTTTTCTGTGGTTTGTAAAAATGCTCTATGCGGCTCATAAGTGCCCGTTTTGTCAAAGTCGAATCTTTTACGCAGACGACATTGAAACTCCGAATGACATCGAACTTGATGCCGCAAGCATGAGACAGGAGATGATTGAGAAAATGCGTGAGCATGACGTTGCTGCGCAAGAATATCAATTTACTATAGATTTTAATCAAATCGATAAAGCAATCATTGAATCGTTCTGTGCGGATATGCCATTTGCGCCAGTAAAATTAGCAAGTGGGCGAGATTCTGATGACGAATCCAAGCATAATATGACTATCTCTGTACGCCGCGAAGACGAGCAGGCTGCTTTGGACTATTTCTATTTGCATGTCCCAGAGGATTTTACTCCGGCAATAGCCTGGGGTTATGATCCAACAGATTGATAAAATCTATTTCATTCGAGAGATTGTAAATTTTAGCGTAAGGTTTAACATAACCTAAAAGTACTACGTTAGGAGTTTTACATTGCACATCGTTATTTGCATCGCCTTGCTGTTCATAAGTCATGTTTCTTATGCTGCGTCCCTTGATAGCGCACCCTTAGTTAATTCAGTGGCAGAAAATGGAACGGTTTTACAGATTCTTGCATCAGGCAAGGGTTCCACATTGCATTACGCCGTCTTTCCAAGCGGGGTTGTGGCTCCTAACAAGGAAGAACTGTTAAATCCAAGTAAGCGCGCGGATATACTGGCTTCTGGTAATGCCCAGGGAAAATTAGACGTAGAGGTTAGCGGCCTTAAACGTGCGAGTGATTACAGTGTCTTTGTGATAGCCAAAGATGCGCATTCCGTTTCGTCGGCTTTTCGCGTCAATGCGACGACAAGCAATGGGAGACCGTATTTTACTGCAGGCCCGAAGCTTCATGTGCGAGAGTCTACTGTTTATGTTAGCGGGAAAATAAGTGAACCATCAGAGTTAGTGATTTTATTGAGCAATGACGAGCAGCTTCCTGAGTCTAAAAATCAAATCATTGGTAAAGCAACGCATAAGTATGATATTCAAGGACAGAAAGTAGATGTCATTATTGAGAAGTTAAAGGATAATACACGATATTATGCTTATGTGTTGTTAGTCGATCGAGAAGGATCCGAATCGATGGCTATCAATTCGTTGGTTTTTGAAACTAAGCCCAAAGATATAGTGATAATTGATAAAGAACAAAGTGGTGCATTAAGCCGTGCGGTCTTAAACGCTTTATTTTGGTTTAAAAAGCACCAGTCAGATAATGGTCAATGGGATGTCGACGGCTATATGGATAATTGTGGTGAAAACCCTAAGTGTGAACCTGGAACCAGCCGGACTGCCGATAGAGGTGATGGAGATTGTATTTGTACTGCCTTCGCGTTGTTGTGTTTCATGGGTAACGGGTGGGATCATAAAACACCTGGAAAATTCAAGTCGACTGTGGCAAAGGGCCTTGATTGGTTGAAGTCCATACAAAAGAAAGACGGGTCCTTTGGTAAATGCACAAATAATTATTCGAATGCATTATGCACCGCAGCTTTTTGCGAAGCTTATGCTATGACGATGGACCCTTCGTTGAAAGAGCCTGCGACGCGTGCAATTAACTATCTGCGAAAAAAGATGGTTAAATCAGGTTCTTATACTGATTATGGTTGCGGCTGGAGTTACCATGAACCTGATCCGAGCCGCATTGATACGAATGCTACAAGTGCATGTATTTTAGCGATGAGGGCAGGGCAGTCAGCAGGATTAGATATTGGCAATACTTTAGAGGGGTCGAGAGATTGGTGGACTGAAGCCTGGCAAAGTGTGAATAAAAATGCGGAACGCATACATCGCTTTGAAGAATCGACATTTCCATCTACGTGGAATGCTAAGTTAATTAAGACAGAAAGCAGAAGAAGAGAAGCTAGTCTCGGTGCCTATACTGCAATATTTTTACGTATGCGCCCGGGTGAAAAGCGATTGGATACGCTCATAAATGCAGTGGTAAAGGAATTGCCTCAAAAATATCCGTGTAATACTTTAACAACATATCTGAACACAATTTCATCTTTTCAGTACGGCGGTGAACAATTTCAAAAGTGGAGAGCGGCTGTTATTCCCGTTTTGTTAAAGGCACAACATGGGCAGGGTACAGGGTGCTTTAATGGTTCCTGGGATTATGAAGATACAATATTTCATGGTCATGAAACTGGGCGTCTTTTAAGTACGGCGCTTTGCTGTCTAACATTGGAAGTTTTCAGTCGCTACGATCGCGTGATGATTCAAAAGAAGAATAGATAGAGGCGTATAAGCAATATCCCCTATAGTTGTTTTGCACCAAGCAAACAATTGAATCATACGTATAAAATGTGAATGGACTCCATAACGCAGGCCTGTGTTGGTGCAGTAGTTGGTGAAATAGCGTTGGGCAAAGAACTAGGATGGCGCGCACCGTTGTGGGGTGCCATCGTCGGTTCGATGCCGGATATGGACATTGTTGCCTTTCCATGGTTGGATGATTTAGAACGTATGCGTTGGCACCGTGGTTGGTCGCATGCTTTGCCAGGTTTGATCTTATGTGCTGGAATCGGGGCAGCCTGGTTACATTGGCGCCAGCATATTGCGTGGCTGCGTTGTGTACTTATCGCGACTATTTGTGTCGGCGTAAATATTTTAATAGATTGTTTTAATGTTTACGGTACGCAAGTTTTTGAGCCTTTCTCTGATTATCGGGTCATGGGGAATTTATTGTTTATTATTGATCCTTTATTTACTGGGCCTTTGTTACTTGGATTAATTACCTGCCGATCACTGCGTTGGAAAAAAGATGAGTGGGGGCAATGGGCAATGCTTACCGGAGTCATTCTATCGTGTCTGTATTTGTCGTGGGCATTTCTCAATAAAATGCGCATTAATTCCACTTTTGAAGACGTCCTTGCGCATCATCAATACGAAGCGACACGCTGGATGTCGACACCGACACCTTTTAATACGCAATACTGGCGTTTATTAGCAGAGGTACCCGGCGGCTATGTCATTGCCTACGCATCGCCCGGTGAAGATCCAGAATCCGTACCGCTGGTATACATGCCGCATCAACACGAATTAATGGCTGAACACATGGATAAGCGTGCTATGCAGTATTTTTTATGGTCGTGCGTGGATTATTGGATTGCCCGTATTGATGACCAAGGTCGCACCGTTGTTACCGACATTCGCTTTGGCGATCAATGGCTTGGTATGCCAGGTAAATCTAGCGAAGTCGACGAAGGCATATGGTCTTATTATCTCGATGACACTGGCTCACTACCACGTACACCACGACGCGTGAGGGATATGGACGCGGCTTTGGATTTTCTATGGGACCGTGTCATGGGGAATGTAGGATCAGAGTTATAATTGCTATTTACTTGTCGAGGCTAAGCGCTTTCTACAAGATCGGACCATTCTTTTAAACTTTGGATCTTTTCGAAATTTATCGAGATCTCTGTCTTCTTCTATCCAGGATAAGATGGAGGGGTCTGTAGCTGTTTTCATTAGTGATTCAAATTTAGGATAAAATAATTTTTCATCACCCCATATGGCATAGAAGCCGGCAACGTTTATTTCCCATAATTGGGTTTTATCTCTAGGAGCCTTTATACTGTCAAATAATTTCTTACCTTCTTTTCTTTGACCGGCTTTCACTAATAGACCGGCATGAAATGCGGCATATGTTTCTGATTCCGGATTTTTATTCCGCACTATTTTAATTTGTTCGAGTCCTTCCTGTGTTCTATCGGCTTCTGCTAACAAAACAGCAAGCCAAGAACGGAATTGCAGGTTGTCCGGATCTCTTGCGACTGCTAGTTCCATGCATAATACAGCGCTCTTGTAGTCCCTTAGGCCGCGTAGACAGATGGAGAATGGTCCAAGAACATTTTGTAGTTTATGCCAGGGAGTTATGCCATAAAGACGTAATAGTACATCTCTTTGATTTTTTCTGTCTAACTTGGCGTTGTATTCATGGCATAGGTTCCAGAGCGCGCTTTCTTGAGCACCTGGTGCAGATGATTCATCGTTTGTAATGGATTTAGCTAATTTAAGTATGTCTTCTCTTTGCCCAGTTTTATCAGCTAACCATCTGCTTTTATCCAATTGAAAATCGAGTCTATGAGGGAGGGCAGAGATCACTTTATCTATTCTTTCTAAAGCTTTATCGAATTCTCTTTGGCCATAGAGATGTTTTGCTGCCACATAATTAAATTCAGCTAATAGTTTTTCGTCGGAAGCAGGGCGCATCCATTCGTAGAATTTCATGTCTTTATGATTGTACTCAAATCTGGTTAGGAAATGATAGGTGTCGCGAAAGGTTCCCTTATCGGTGGTTTCTATATTGATGCGTCTGCGACCATCTGACCAACAGGCAAAAACATGTTCTGGGACAAAACATGCATAAACAGGTAGATCTAGTGCTCTGCAGATTGAGACGTATAGCAATGTTGTTGAAAAACAGTTGCCCTTTTTCCTTTGCAGAGAGGCGGCGAAGGAGCAATCTCGCCAGTATTTATTCTGTAGATATGAAACCTGCCGATTCATTAAAACTGATTCATTAATCTTTTTAATGGTAAGAAGTGGGCTGTCTGTCTTGTTTATTTTAGAAGCGGTCTGATTGAGAAGCTTCATAAAAGCATCTCGCGTTGCGCCTTTATCGAGTTCTGGCTCTAAGGCTTTGTTTATTTCTATGATATTGTCAACGAGGTATTGAGATTTTTCTGGTAATGATTCCCATTTAAGCGCATCTGCTGCATTTAGTTGTAGGCTGACTGTTAATAAAAGTATGAGAATTTTGATCGAGATGTTTGGTGGCACGGCGCAACTCCATGGGTAGTAGTTGCTTCAGACCATAAATTACGTTTAGATACTGTTATTTTATATTGGATTAAGAATTAATCACGATCACTGAGATTGGCGATATCATTTCTAAATGTAGATGTATTAACTGTTTCTGCGATTTATGCGATAAATTTGTTAGAAAGAATAAACGATATTGTCGATAATTATCGTCAATAACAGTTCATCCAGCTTCGCCGGCGATGGTTCCGACCTTAATATTCATATAGGCAACGTTTTGTAGTTTTTGTTTCGGGGGCTCTGCCCCCGGGCCCCAGCGACCGTTGCCGCCATCTATTTTACTCCGTTACACTGCGTAAAATTATTTGCAAATAGCAAATACCGATTGCTCGGTGGTCGCCGCCTCGAGAACTCGGCGTATGTTACCATTGTTTTCTTATCCTGCTTCGCCCGCGATAGAACCGACTTTAATATCCATATCGGCAACATTTTGTATTTTATCGACTTCACCTTCTTTAATCCAAACGATGCGATCAGAGGTGGCGAGCATCTTATGATCATGCGTTGCGGTGATAATCGTCACACCTTGTTCGCGTGAGAGCTTCACAAATAAATCAATGACATCAGAGCCAGTATGCACGTCCAAGTTTGCGGTTGGTTCGTCAGCAAGAATAATCGCTGGGTTATTGGCCAGTGCACGGGCAATGGCCACACGTTGTTGCTGACCACCAGATAATTCGAGGGGACGGTGAGTGATGCGATCACCTAAGCCAACGTATTCGAGGACTTCGGTGGCACGACGCGTTGCTTCTTTTTCATCTTCACCAAGGAAGGTGAGTGGCAGCATCACGTTTTCGAGTGCGGTTAATGATTGG
>JANQLF010000093.1 GCA_028280785.1 Planctomycetota bacterium | reverse complement strand
TAATGTCATCTTGCAGTTGTTGAATTTGTTTCTTGGAGTACTTAATGCTTCCTTCTTGAAAAACAGTCAGCTCTTTTCTATTTTCTAAATGAGCCACTTTCTTTTGAATCCTTTTAATTTCTTCTCTCATATTTTTTATCATTAGGGGCTTTAACCAGCCCTCCCTACACCGATAAGCGCTATGCATTTCTTTCCAGGATTTATCATCATTCCGTTTAAGAATTCTCCAATCTCGCGGGAGCTCACGCAATGACTTGGTACACTTACGACATTTCCTCCCATTAGGACTACCATATTTAACATGGAAACGCACAGCAATTTTACACCTAAAACAAACAAAAGTTCTATTGTTCATTAACGCAGTAGATCAGCGAAGCAAGGCTTCGCGTCATCAATCACTTTATTGGGTTGCTCTTTTATACCCATATATAACAAAACTATACTCACTTTCCGATGTAATATAATCATTTGCATTCAATTCACCTAGAATCATTTCCGTTTTATCAGATACATCGTCCTTCCCGAGTGTCTTCATTGTAATATATGTTTTCCTTATTTCCAACCATTCGATGTAACGGAATGGCACAGGACCATACGAAAATTCCACATAACCATCCGTGGGCATCCAAGTCCCGAGTTGCCAATTTGAGGAGACATTCTGATCAATATATTTGACTCATTCGATTTCATTGATTGATTTTATTAATTCAGTCCATTTTGTGTTGTTCGCACAACTGATCTCTATTAACAATTTTCAGGACATCGTAACCCATATATTAGTCAACGCACCAAGTCAGCAGAGCTGTGCGCATGCGTAGTTCCACATTTTCATGTTGCTGGATAACCCCATAAATCATTCTTGCTCAACTGGAAGCCCCTCATTTAATCGGTCAGAAAAAGACATTTCAAGATGATGATACCGTATTGCCCAAACTACAGGTGCTATTCTCTTCTTGTTTAATTTTCGCCTCTCAAGCTCTTCAAAAACTAGTTCTTGAGATTTCAACGTGTGAAATTCCATCATGATATAACATACAATGTCACTAACACAGTACAATTTGTCCCCTGGACCGCTCCGTCCCCGATGTTCACAATTGTTGCAAGATGAATAGTCAGATATTTTTTCAGTTAAAGCACTCATCACACGTGAATCGGGACCAAGAGCAATAATCGAAGATGCCGGTTCGTTTAATACAATGGTGTTGTACCATTCAGGATAGCCAGCAGTCCTGCCGGATTGCTGAGGCAGCATAGTAATCAATGCATTTAATTTCTGTTTGTATTGTTCTTGTTGTTCCTTATAGGTTAATATTTTTTTGATTTTTTCTTGAGGTTTATCAATAGTACGTGCAGAATTTGGTGATGTACATCCTACAACTATCAAAAGAAAACTTAGAATTAAGGATCTCATAAGGTCATCCAACAGTATAGATAGGCAGAAGATCGGCTATCAGAATACTATACTATTCTGAATTGGGTGTCAAAACAAGTATTATACCAGGAGATGGTCGTCCTGAAAAGTCACTGCATCAACTACGATGAGCAGTAAGATAGTGTGCTGGACTTAGCCCACTCCACTGCTTGAACATGCGCGAAAAATGTGCAGCGGCCTGATAACCGACTCGCTCCGCGACATCCTGCACCGGCATGTTTTCATCACGTAGCAAACGTGCGGCAACCTGCATTTTTAATTCGGTAAAGTATTGTAATGGGGCTTGGCCTATGTGCTGTTTAAACAAGCGAATCAAATAAGATTTATTCAGCCCTAAAGCATCGGCGAGATCATCGACGCTTAATAATTCATACAGCGATTGATGCATCAGACGTAAACATTTCTGCACATGTGGATGGGTATCGTCTACCGGGGCCTCATGAGCCACAGCATCGCAGAGCAACGCGGTAAAGCGCAAGCTGGCGGCTTGTTGACGCCAGCGATCTCCGGATTTTATCTCGTTGCTTAACCTGGCAAATAAACCATGACGACCGCTACCAACAGCAATTATTTCTTTTGCCCCTGCCTGCTTACGCCATGCCTTCCACAAGGCTTGATCTTGATCATTTTCACATTCGACATGCATCGTGTATTGCAGGAGCCAGTCATCGCGTTTACGCATGCGCACACCATGAACTGCGCCTGACTCAACGGCAAATAAATCACCAACACTGATTTCCAATTTGCGCTTACCAATATCAAAACCGCAGCGTCCAGCGAGGACGTAATGAAACTCGATGCACTGATGGGCATGGCTCGGTACCGACGATTTCGTCAGTGGTTTAAAGTCACAAGTCACCAATTTCATGTCAATATCCGTCATGTTGGGGTCAATCAACGATATGGCAAGCTATGACTAGGTGCTATTCTTGTAAGTCAGGAGTAGACATGGAAATGCAGCATCAAAACCCCTATGAAGGCGAAGATAAGAAGCCCAATGTTATCTGGTTTATGGTTGACCAAATGCGCGCCCAAGCGATGTCTTTCGCTGGCGACCCAAACATTCACACACCAAATCTCGATCGCATGTGCCGCGATGGCACCTATTTTAAAAATGCGGTTTCTGGATTCCCCCTCTGCTGTCCTGCTCGAGGTAGCTTTGTTACAGGTCAATATCCGCATCACTGTGTACCTGGCCATGAATTCGGCATGGACGAAAAGATCGAAACACTTGCCGATCCGTTTAATGAAGCTGGCTACCACACTGCCTATCTTGGTAAATGGCATTTAAATGGATGGCAC
>JANQLF010000029.1 GCA_028280785.1 Planctomycetota bacterium | reverse complement strand
TTCTTCGTTAATGATTAAATCGAGCGGTCGCGAATCGCGAGCTGCATAACAAACATGTAAATAAAATTCACCTTTTTGCTCTAAGAGCACATCGTACTCGATATCGCGGAAGGTGAGTGTGAGGTTACTCCAATTTTCATACTGACGTTGTGTTTCTTGAGAGGAGCGGTGAAAATCTTTGGCTTGAACTTCGACGAAGGTTTTACCCGCTGGTGCCAAATCACCAAATAAATCAGCGATAGGTTGTTCTTTTTTAAGGCTCTCGATTTCCGCCTGTATAGCTAAAGCGCCCTCGAGATTGCCTCGCTTCGTTGCGTTCTTCACTTCTTTTTCAAGGGTCTTGATGTATTTTTCGCGTTGGTATTCGTACTCTTTTTGGGCCTTGGCGACAATTTCGGCTACTTTCTTTTCGTAGCTTTCCTTTTTCTTTTCAATGCTGCTCGGGAGCTGCGGAACGTCTTCTTCGGCCACTGACAAAGAACAGAGTAATAAACTTATAATGATGGCGATAGTTTTCATGCGCAGAGAGGATTGCATGCGCACACAAGAAGCAATGGTGTAGATTGCGACACAGCGAGCATCTCTAAGGCATTATAATTACATGCCTTAGGGATTTGATCTAATCTACATATTCCAGCGCACCGGCATCCCGTGGGCCATTCGGTTTGTTGCCGACAAAGTCTCTATGTTGCGGGCCGTCAAACTGCCAAGTGTAGAGTTCGTCGATGGTGGTGCGGGCGTCTTTGATAGTGCCATGGCAGATGCGCATGAATTCAAAGGTGCCTGCTAAGCAGTCGCCTTTTTCAGAGCCACCAACAAAGAGATCTGCGGTATTGCATAAAGAAACTAAACCAACGCCGGCACCGGAATTATCTTTTTTGCCGTCGATATAAACGGTGAAGGTCTTGGCTTTACGATCTGCTTCTACAATGACGTGATGCCATTTGCCGTCGTTAATTTTACCTTTGCTGTCAATGCTTGCTGATTCTTTGGCAGTAACTTTAAGGGTAACGCCGCCATTTTTATTCAAGGATAGATTGTATCCAGTCTCACCCATTTTCTTGACGATAATACCGCTGTTTTGTCCAGCTTTGGTTTTTAAGTACACTTCGATTAAGAAATTGTTGTCATGTATGTCGACATTTTTTAATTGAGTGCCTTCAACGGTCTTGGTTTGCTTGCGATGGGTGTACGTATACGGCTTATCAATGTCGCTGTGTTTAATGGTGGCGTACTGATTTTCGCCATTTAATTCGAGAGCACCTTTCGCCCAGTTTTCTAATGGTCCATCGACAAAGTTTGCTGCAGTGGTGTTAACCACGGTCAAAGGATATTGTGGTGCTTCATGATAAGTAGCGCGATTGGTTAAGTAATCATTCAAATACCAATGTTCATCAAGTATTTTATTTACGTCTTTGCCATCATGATAGAAGTTCCATTCGGCAACCATGCCATAGAGACTCCACGGAATAAAGTGAACAGCGCCCTTATCAATAACGGTTGAGTCTTTAGTTGGACGCATGTCTTTATTGGCAGGATCACGCATGACTTGGCCAGATGCTTGGGTGCCAAGGGAGGCGTTAATGGTTTGGTTCTTTTTCACTGCGGCTTCCATTGACTCGAAGTTTTTCATCAAGCGTTGATCAACTGGTGTTAAGTTTTCAAATTGGCCAAAGTCACCTTTAATTTCATGGAAGACGTCGGGACCGTAGGCCATGCGATTATGTGGGTATTCTTTGGGGCTCTTACTCTTATCTTCTTTGAGTTTGCCGTGATGGTAAACACGGTCGGTAATATCTGACCACAGATTGCCGACAAAATGGTGGTGACCACCGCGTGGAGACCAGCTGCTGCCTGAAGCAAAGCGATAAATAGTGTTGTTGATAAAATTATTATGAATGGTGCCAACGGCCTCATAGAAGGCGTAGGCATTACATTCTGAATTACCGCGGTCATTGTTGCGACCCCAGGCTATATTGTTGAATAAGTAATTTTTAAATCCGCCGTCGAGATAATAAGCGAAGCCGAGACGAGAGTTAAAGGTATCTTTACTCATACGACCCTGCCATAAACCACCAGGGTTAGCAGAAATATTGCTAAATAAATAAAATGGTCCGCCTTGCCAGGTTTCGATGCCACCCCAGTCATTGGCGCGCAATAATGAATCTTCGACTTTATTGTGGTGCACTAAGTGACGGGAGAGGGGGAAATCACCAGCTTGGCCGCTGCCTTTACCGCCGAACAGGAAAAGCCCAGAACCGTAGGTGCGCTTGAGCATGTTACCCGCGACGTGCATGGTGGTTGGAAAGTTAATATTAACAGCGTGGCCCGATGATTGGCGATCAGGGCGCATACCAATCATATAACATTTGTTGCGTAGGAAATCGACGTGTTCAACAGAAGTGCGACCTCTGCTTAAATGAACGGCCGCATCACCCGTATATTCAAAGACATTATCGGTGACGTGAACATTGCCGTTACGCGCATTCGCATTCAAGGGTGCGATGCGCACACCGCAAATTACATGTTGAAAGTGGCAATGATGAATGTGTACCGCGTCTGTTGATCCGCGTAAGCGGATAGCAGCAGAGGTAACTTCTTTATGCATCCATGCTGGAAACCAGTGGTCCCACCAGGTATTATTAAATTCGAAATTTAATCCAGAAAATTCAACGTGGCTAACACCTTCGGCTGACACGACATTCGGGTCATTGGCTTTTTCACGCAGGACATCAAGGCGAGGAGGCGCCTTTGCTGAAGCAGTGTCTTCGATGATGCTGTAACGCTTGGCCACTTCGATATGCGCTTCGTTTGGATTCGCATCACCTGGTAAACGAATGTATAAGGTTTTTGATTTTTTATCGTACCAATGTTCGCCAGCACTATCGAGGTAGTGCGGTTTGTCTTCGATAAAATAACGGTGGCCAGTACGTAATTTCGTAGAGGTGCCCCACCACATGCCTTGGAAGGCTAATTGGCCTTTGGATGGAACGGCTTCGATTTGGCTTGGAAAGGGTGTGCCCATAACCACTGACCATTCACTCCAAATAATACCGCCCTGATAATATTCTGTATCTTCGGTTAAATTCTTACGGTCGGTACCCATTTTCATTTTCTTTTTACCAACCGTGGTCGTTACATTTTCATTTTTCCACCATACTGGATTTTCCCATTCAAACCAATTGCTTAAGGTGTCTTCGTTATCGGTGATGGTCCAATTTGGTGTGCGGGCAATCGGAATATTGATGACTTTGCCATCTTTGATCACCCAAATCATACGAGGTGGTACATCAACTTTGGTTGACCAAACTTTGTCACCGTCAGGCATTTTTGCGTGAGCGCCTTTTTTCCAATTGCTAACGAGTTCGGAACCACTGAGGGTGGCTTCGCCGTCACCCCAAGATGGGTCGCTGGTCAGGCGAATCGGATTACCTGCTTCACCAGATTCGCTGGCAACGAGGGAGCCGCGATAAATAACGCCGCGTTTAAACACATAGGTGTGAATACCATTACAGGCCTTGGCTTTGCCGGTGGCATTTTTATCCCATGGATGATGTTTCCATGCAGATTTTTGGCTGGTGCCGTCGTTGTTATTATTGCCGTTTTCGAAATCAATATAGCGCGTTGAATCACCCTTTTTGAAAACAAACGGTTCTGGTTTCCAATTTAAATCACCATTTGGCAGCACTTCGGCATGGGGATTTTGCCATGGGTATTTTTCAGCGGCCGATAAAAGCGTAAGGCTCAGGGCTAATAAAATGCATACATGTATGCTTTTCATAGGATTTCCTCGGGGTTTATGCTCTAGTACGAATAGTGCAGTTCATTGTGACGTGGAATACAGCCGGATTTTTTAAAACCTGGATTATCTACAATCTAAGTGAAAAAAGGCTGTTAGGTAGAGTCGCAAAAGTGATAGAATTGCGCTGTATCTACCAGTGGGGATTGAGCTCATGGCTGCGTTCGACTCGGGTGTGACGTTCGTAGAGGCCGAGTTCTTTGGCCATCTCATCAATGCTCATCTTCGGATCATTGCTCCAAAAGAGGCCACCATCTTCGCGTTCTGAATATTTAAATCCAACTTTGTCACCGAATTTTTCGCTAAAGCCTTTGCCATTGCGTAAGGCTGGCATCCAAGGGATTTGCAAATAGGACAAATCGATTTCACTTAATAAGACGCCGTTGTGATCAGTTGTTTGTGCGTGGATAAATCCAGTGGCTGGTTGGAATACCGTGGCGTTATTACGCATGGTTGAACTGACGATCCAGTATTTGTGTTTTAATGCGCGCATTTGTGGTTGAATCGTTTGAGGGCTTGCTGTGCACCAGGCCACGAGTTCGGCCTTTTCATCTTCGAGTTTTTTCCAAAGCGCATCGTTGGACATATCAAAGCAGATTTGAAATCCAACGCGACCAAAATCACAATCAAAGACAGGTAGCTTTTCACCTGGCGTAATACCGTCTTCAAGGCCATTCCAGGTTTCATCAACAACAGGAAAGCATTTATCATAAACACCAGCGCGTTTACCGCTGCGATCAACTAAAACGATGCTGTTATAAAATTTACCATCGCGAACTTCATGCATCGGTACGGCGATGTAGCTATTATATTTTTTGGCTTGGGCGCCAAAGAAATCAGCAATTTGCCCATCCCAGGGCATGGCCTTATCGGCTGCCGTGTTTTCTGTGCCAGGTCGACCACCGCCAGTAACAGCATGTTCGGGGAGCAACATCAGATCGAGTGATTTATGTGGGTGTTTGCTTTTGGCTTCTACACCCATTTTTGTAAAAATATGTTCGATTTGCTTCAGACGTTTATCTAGACCCGGGTAATTGCCATAGTGAGGGAAGATGCAGGTGCCGAGTAAAACTTTTCTTGGTAAACGAGTGGATTGTTCAGCAGCAATCATTGAAACTCCAAAAAGACATAAGGTGCAAAGACTCAAAAGCGTTTTCATGTTGGGAGTATAAGCACGAGATCGAGAGGCAAAGACAAACTTGGCTATGAAATATATGCTAGGCAATTGGTCTTGTCGGATAAATGTATGGAACTTACTATTTAGTGTAAGTATTAATGCAGTATGCTTTCTCTGATTTTACGTGGGCTTTTCCCGAGATGTTTACGGACTAATTTATTGAATGCTTGCAGGTCCGTGATGCCGAGTTCGGCAGCGATCGCTTGAATTTTCAAATCAGAATGTGCTAAGAGATAATGGGCGCGGTCCATACGTAAGCGTACTATGTATGCATAAACTGTTTCACCAAAGTGCTGTTTAAAGATGGCATTTAAATAATTGCTAGAAACCTTGACGCGTTCAGCAATCTCTGGTAGTTGTAAATTCTGAGATAATTCTGCTTCAATTATTTCCAAGGCCTGCTGGGCGGCGGGGTGAACTTGATTGTTGTCTTCAATGCGTGCAAAATCGTCAGCTAAGCGTTGGAGGAGATGCCAAAGATGAATACTCGCTGCGTGCTGATGTTGTTGCGCATGAGCATTGATCATGATGTGAAAGGTATCGCACAAAAACTGATAATGATCACCAGTGTCAAAGCATTCTGGCATGTGATAGCTGTGTTGCTTAGAATTCCGCAAACGAAAATGAGCAAAGTAATGCCGTGCTGATCTGTCGCATTGATAATGTTTTTCGACATGAGGTGGAACGAGGATGACCGTACCTTGTTTGAGTTGGTAGGGGCGCTCGTCGAGTTCAGCCTGGGCCTCGTAATTGATGAGGAGCAAACTCCACCATTCGTCGATGCGATAATGGATGCTACCGACGTGGTTGTTGCCGAGATTGCAACGGACCAATTGAGGCAGATGGCCGAGATCAATTGCGTGTTTCATAGTGATAATTTACCACTAACTATGAAAATAAGCAACTATTATTCATAAATATTGTTATATCATAGTTGTATATAACCAGGAAGATCTATGAAACCGAATGTCTTGTTTTTGATTACTGACCAACAGCGTGCAGATAGCATGGGGTGTTATGGCAACCCAGCTGGCACGACACCGCACCTCGACCAATTAGCCAAAGAAGCTTTGGTCTTTGATCGCGCCTATTGTGAGAGCCCGATTTGCATGCCGTCTCGAACGACCTTGTTAACGGGTAAATATGCTCAGCATCACGGTGTGCGCATGCACAACAATAACATTAAAGAGAATGAGCGAACCTTGGCTCATGTATTTAATGAGGCTGGATATTATACGCATTGTATCGGAAAAATGCATCTGTATTCACAAGAACGTGAGGGTAATCCAGAATCGCTCCCTGATTGGCGTAACGGTAAATTAGACGACTTCGAAGGTCCGTTTTGTGGTTTCCAGGGCTGCAGTCTTATTTTGGGCCATTCTAATTCTTTGTACGGGCATTATGGCAAGTGGTTGCGCGAACATTATCCAGACGCAATTGAAGCATTTTGGACAGATAATTTAGAACCGGCAGGTGATCCTGATGTGTTTGGATTACAGAATGCTTTTCGTACCGAAATACCATCAGATGCGCATTCATCTGCATATGTCACGGAAATGTGCAAAGAAGGTTTTGATAAAGCTGAAGAAGAGGAGCAGCCGTTTTTCTGTTGGGCAAGTTTTCCTGATCCACATTGGCCAGTCTGTCCTCCCGGCGAATGGTATGATAAATTTGTCGATGCTGAATTACCCGATCGCATTCCTTACAATGGTGAATGCGATAAGGATCAGTATCCGCGCCACTATAGTGCTTTAAAGGATGGTAAAAAATATTACGAGAGTGGCTGTCGATTTATTGACGATGATCACGCTGAAGACATGAAAAAAATACGCAGAGGCTATCACGCTGCTGTGGCCTTTATTGATTATAATGTTGGGAAAATAA
>JANQLF010000018.1 GCA_028280785.1 Planctomycetota bacterium | reverse complement strand
TTAATACACAACCAATATCTGCTAAAGAATCATGAAGGGCATTGAGTTGCTCTAAAATAGCATCTACTGTTTTTGCTTCACCACCAAAAAAATCTGTGTCGCAGTAAGGACAAGCTGATTCAGCGCGTGTTTCAGGACGACCATCCCAAGCATTACAACCACTCAAACGCACAAATAAACAAGGTCGACCGGCATGTTGCCCCTCACCTTGCAATGTGGGACCAAATATTTCCTTAACCCGGTATTCCTTCATTTTGCAACCAGATAGAACAATTGGCCTGTGGCCATCTGGCGTCCAGCGCGTTTTTCTGCATGCGCACCAACACCCATATACAGGTCGCATTTACCAGGGGCTCGTATTGCTCCACCAGTATCTTGGTCTAAGCGAAAGCCACCGTAATTAATTTTGCGCAACTGCTGATCGGTGCTTGGAGCCTGGACCCAACACAAGGCACCACGTGGGAAAATACTTTTATCTGTGGCGATACTAATATCAGTGGTAACCGGTGGGCCTAAACTACCAAACGGACCGCCATCAGTGTATTTAAAAAACACAAAGCGTGGATTTTTATTAATATAGCGATTTATGAAATGGGGATTGCGTGCAAAAAAAGCGCGCATCTTTTCGAGTGATAATTCATGTTTCTTGAAGTGACCATCGGCAACCAAAGCTAAACCGACCGAAACATAATCATGGCCATTGGTGCCATTATAACCAATTTCAGCTAATTGACCATTTTCTAAACGTACGCGCGCTGATCCCTGCACATGAATAATGAAGGCATCAATGGCACTGGTCAGCCAAATGAGCTCAGTACCGCGCAACATGTTTGTCCGCTCAATAACTGCACGACTTGGATACGGTTCTAAACCACCATTCCGCAGTCGGCGATGCGACATCTCTTTGCCAGTTTTCCCCGACACCAAATCATGTGGTCGTTTATATAAAGGAAATTGGTAAGGACCATGACGTTGTTTACTGGCTTTAAATATCGGTGTATAGTATCCAGTAAACAACACGCTACCGCGACGATCATACCCAACGCTGCGATATAAAGTAAAATGACGACGAATATAATCATTTAATTCACGATCACTCATGCGTGGATGTTGGTGTAAATAACTGTCAAATTTCTGCAAACCGCGAATGACCTGTTCTTTACGCACACCGTTTATTGGAAAATGTTGTGCAGCAGATGGCGAACGCAGGTAAGACATGCTGTGTTTAATGCCTTTACGCAAATCTGACACAGATGTGTGGCGCATGCTAAAGCGCGGGTAATCACGTGTATTAATTAATTGCAACGCTTGCTCACCAGGAGCCAAGGTTCGATCAAAGGCCGCAGAACCACCACGATCTCGCTTACGGCAACTGCTCGTACCTACCACTAATAAAATAAGTAAAACGATAATAATTTGTTTAGCGCGCATAACTCTTTAATGCTTTTAAAAGGGCTTCTTCAGCAGGCCATGGTTCACGTCGCGGATCTGATAATGCCACGATTTTTCGAGAGACTTTTAAATCATTCAATGGCCATGCTGATAATTCTCCACGACGCACCTCACGCCGTACGGTTGGCTCCGGTAAAATTGCCAAACCCATACCCGCTGAGACCATCGCTTTAATGACTTCGGGGCTCGCATGTTCTAAAACCACATTCAAATTAACGCTTTCTTCGCGCAGCGCTTTGTCGATTAAGCGACGTGTAATAGTGTGCAATGGCAATAAAATAAAATCTTCATCTACATATGTTTTAATATTACGACTTCGCGCCTGATGACCAACTGGCAAGACCAAAACTAACTCTTCGTCCCACAACTCTTCCATACGCAGGCCAAGGGTGTCGTGCTCAACAGCAGTCACAGCTAAATCTATATCACCAGCATTAATCATGTCTGGAAGTAATTCACTAGTTTGACAAACCATGCGCAAGGCAACGCGTTTATTCGATTGCAAAAAGCCACGCAAAATACTTGGGAGAGCATGTACCGCTACAGACTCGGTTGCACCCAAACGCACTCGACCGGAAGTGGTACCACCAGCAGCGGCTAAATTGACCGTTAAGCGACTAATATCTTCTAACAGCGGTGTCATTTTGTTGACCAGCTCTTCGCCAACGCTGGTTAAACGCACACTGCGACCAACACGATCAAACAGTTTCACACCGAGTTGCTTCTCCAAGCTCATGACCTGCCTGCTCAAAGCAGGCTGACTTAAGCCCAATTCTTGAGCTGCCTTGGTAAAACTACCATGGCGAGCTACGCTCATTGCGCCGATCAATTGTTCTGTTGGTGGAATCTGTCCCTGTAGCACGGCAGCAGCATGTAAGACCTTTACCCATAATCTAGTGTTTTATGCATTAAGGCCATGCAAAACCACTCTGATGCATGCCTCAAAAGCATAAAGGCTTGTGTTCTTCAACACAGTGAGCATCGTACGTCGATGGCGAAAAATAGTAACGGACGCCGTAAAAAGCAGTCACGAAAAGTTTATAACAAGCGCGCCAATCGACGCCAAAATCGACAACAAAAGCATCAACACGATCAACGTATCGATAGTGATGATATTCTTGATGCCCTCGATCGGCAGGAACAAGCCGTTTCATTAAGCGAACTCATTACCCTTCTTGGTGACCGTGGCTCTGAAAGTCGTCATATCGGCAAGTTGCTACGTGAATTAATCGAATTGGGTTTGATCATCGAGCCGCGTCCAGGTCGCTATGCACTCAGTGGCAGTGACGGCGAATATTTGGCAAAGGTCAGCACCGATCAGGACAATAATTTATTCGCAAATTTCGCCGATGGCAGCTCTTGTCCCGTCGATCCCCATCATAACATGAATGCCAAAGCAGGCGACGTGGTTCACGTCCTCTTAAATAATCAAGGCAAAGCCTTAATTATTCGCATCACCGAACGTATCGGCCAGTCATTACTCGGTACCCTTAATTTTCAACACCGTGAAGTGACATTTGTACCAGATAAGCGACGTCAGGGTGAAATGCCCATCATCGGTCGCAAAAAACATATATTAAATAAATATCAATCTGGTGACCGTGTTGTCGGTGAACTCGTGGAAGGCAGCACCGGACAACTGTCAGTTAAATTAATACGCATACTCGATGAACAGAGCCCCGAAGTCGCTGATTTTGAACGAGTCAGACTTGTTCATGATTTACCTGAACCCTTTGAACAAAGCATTGAAGACGCCGCCAAAGCCCAAGTCATCAGCGCATTCGAAGTAGGTGAGCGCTTAGATTGTCGTGATGAATTTATTTTCACCATTGACCCAGAAACAGCCAAAGATTTTGACGATGCCATCAGCGTCAGTCGTGGTGCGCGAGGCATCTGGAAAATTGGTGTTCATATCGCCGACGTTAGTCATTTTGTCGAAGAACATGGCACTATCGATAAAGAAGCAGTAAAACGCGGCACCAGCTGCTATTTAATCAATCGCGTTATACCTATGCTCCCCGAGGTTTTATCCAACGGCATGTGCAGTCTGGTTCCACATGAAGACCGTTATGCCCTCTCAGTATTTATCGAACTCGATAAACAAGGGAAATTAATTAACTGCGAACCACGTGAAACGGTAATAAACAGCAAACACCGCCTTAGTTACGAAGAAGCGCTCGCAATTTTAGAACGCAAATACAAAAAAGATGAATATCCTGAAGACTTAGTCGATACGATCCGCCAGGCTAATAGCATCGCTCAATTACTCCGACGCAACCGGGTTAAAAAAGGTTCACTTAATTTATTTTCAGTAGAACGCAATTTTGTGCTTGATGTTGATGGCAATCCCACCGAAGTGCATCAAGAAACCGGTGACATCGCCCATCAATTAATTGAAGAATTTATGCTCTTGGCCAATCGTGCCGTCGCCAGCTGGCTACACGATCGTGGTTGCCCAGCAGTTTATCGCACCCACGGTTCACCTGACGAACAACGCTTTAGTCAATTTTTGCAAACCTTAGATTACTACGGCATTGACGCCACTGGCGCTGCAGACAACCGTAAATCTCTCCAAGATGTTCTCAATAAATTAGAAAAAGAGCCAGAGGCTGCACGCATCGTTTTAAATTATTTATGTCTGCGCAGTTTTCAAAAAGCAAGTTATCAAGTCAAAAACATCGGACACTATGCATTAGCTTTCCCTAAATATGTGCACTTCACCAGTCCCATTCGCCGCTATCCAGATCTGATCGTGCATCGATTGGTCAAACAAGAACTTGGCATAGCTCGTTATGCCAACAGCCAACGACAAATTGAACATCTCGATGCATTAGCGAGACAGTCAAGTTATCTTGAACGACGTGCAGAATTAGCTGAGCGAGAAATTCGCGCTGTTAAAGGCGCTCGCTATCTGAGTCGCAAAATCGGAGAAGTCTTTGCCGCAGTTGTTGTCAGCGCTACCAACAGCGGCCTCTTTGTCGACCTACTGGAGACGGGCCTCAGCGGTTTAATTCCAATCCGTGATCTTGGTTCTGATTTTTGGGAATTAGATGAACACGGTTTAGCACTCATTGGTCGTGAATCAGGCGAGAAATACAGCATTGGTCGTGAAGTTGATGTTCAGGTGGTCGCCGTCGATATCTATAAGGCGGAAGTTAATTTAAGTCTGGCCACACCCTCCGATGACAAAGTGAAGTCGAAAAAACGTAAAAGTGCCAAAGGCAAAGGTAGCCTGAAAATATCAGACTACTTATAGATATCTTTATAGACAATTGATTTAGAACTGGATTGAGCAAGACTAGAGCCATGGCAGACAAGAATGTGTTCACCTATGATCTCTGGTATTTGGCCATGGCATCCAAAGATCTCAAAAAAGGTCGTATGCAGCGCAAAACCATCATCAATCAGCGGATGGTCTTTGCCCGTGCCAACGATGGGTCTGTTATTGCATTAGCCGATCGCTGTCCGCATCGAGGCATGCCACTTTCCTACGGAAAATTTGACGGTGAACAAATCGAATGCCCCTACCATGGCTGGTGTTTTGACAAACAGGGAACCTGTCAAAGCATACCGGCTTTAACTGAGCATGATAAGGTTGAGGTCCAAAAAATAAAAACACCAACCTATCATACCGAAGAACGCAACGGTATTATTTTTGTATTCATGCCCGAACAGGCCACCAAGCAACCTGAAGAAAAACCACCGTTCA
>JANQLF010000284.1 GCA_028280785.1 Planctomycetota bacterium | reverse complement strand
CATACGTCGACAACATCAGCGTGCTTTGCACAGGCCTCGAGCATTTCTGGCAATTGTTCCGGAGATAAGCCAGCCTTTTGCTCTTCGCCGCTGGTGTTCATTTGGATGAAGACCGGCATCTGCTTCTGAGCGTCATCGCAGGCCCAGGCTAGTTTATCGACATGACTGAGTGAATGGAGACTGTGCAGGCAATCACAGCGCTTAACCCAATCCTTGAGCTGACGGCTCTGAACGCGGCCAATACCATGGAATTCCCAAGCTTTTTCAGCTTCTTTTTGCATCATTTCAAGGTGTTCAAGCCGATTCTCGCCAAAACAGGTGAACCCCTCTGCTGCCAAATCGTTGAGAACTGGGGCATCTTGGGTTTTGGTGACGCATATGACCTTTATCGATGCGTTGTCGCGTTGGTGGGTTTCGCAGAGCTCTTGAATATGCTGTTTGAGTGCTGCAACGTTGCCAGCTATGTCCATGTAAGTCAGGCTAAATCCCTAGTATATACACACAAGTCAATGCCTGTATCGGCCCGATCGAGACTTTGCAAAGTCTTGTAGTGAAATAAGCTTAGAGATTACAATTAGACTGAAACAAACCCTGATTAGGAGTTTCCATGCCAATTCCTTACGTGATCGAAAAAGATTCACGCGGCGAACGTAGCTACGATATTTATTCACGTCTACTCAAGGACCGTATTATTTTCCTTGGTGAGCCGATAGATGATCATGTGGCAAATGTGATTATTGCTCAATTGCTCTTTTTGCAGAGCCAAAAACGCGAAACCGATATCACGTTGTACATCAATAGCCCGGGCGGTTATGTCAGTTCAGGCCTGGCTATTTATGACACTATGCAGTACCTGAATTGTGATGTTGCAACTGTTTGTATTGGTCAAGCAGCGAGCATGGGCGCATTCCTTCTCGCAGCTGGCGCTAAAGGTAAACGCTTCGCCTTACCACATAGCCGTATCATGATTCACCAACCGGCTGGTGGCGCACAGGGCCAGGCATCAGATATCGAAATTCAAGCGCAAGAGATATTGAAATATAAAGAAACCCTTAATCAAATTTTGGCAGATAAAACTGGTCAAAAGGCCGATAAAGTTGCTAAAGATTCTGAGCGTGATTATTACATGTCGCCACAAGAAGCACTTGATTATGGTTTGATCGATAAAGTTGTTACCAAGCCTGGAAGTGACGACGAGTAAAGCGGTATCATGGACGAAGACGAAATCGACGACGAATTAGATCATTGCACCTTTTGCACACGCGATGCAAACCAGGTGGAACGATTAATTTCGGGCCCCCCTGGGATTTTCATTTGCAATGAATGCGTCGAAGTATGTTCAACGTTGCTTGATAATGCAAAAAAGAAAAAAAGTGTTCGTCCTGAATTAGGCAAGGTTCACACCCCTCAAGAAATCAAAGACCACCTTGATCAGTATATCATTGGCCAAGAGCGGGCTAAGCGTACGATAGCTGTTGCTGTTTATAATCATTACAAGCGCCTGCAGTACGCAAAAAATGATGAAGATATTGAACTTGAGAAATCTAATATTTTATTACTCGGCCCAACTGGCTGTGGGAAGACGTTAATTGCTCGCAGCCTTGCCCAGCTTTTAAATGTGCCTTTTGCCATTGGTGATGCGACAACCATTACTGAAGCTGGTTATGTCGGTGAAGACGTTGAGAATCTTTTATTACGTCTGATTCAAAGCGCTGACAATGATATTCCCAAAGCAGAAATGGGCATTCTCTATATCGATGAGATTGATAAAATCGCTGGCAGCAAAGGTAACGTTAGCATTACCCACGATGTCAGCGGCGAAGGCGTACAGCAAAGCTTATTGAAGCTGATTGAAGGCACGGTGTCTAATGTCCCCCCTGGCGGCGGACGCAAGCATCCTGAACAGAAGTATCTGCAAATTAACACTCAGAATGTATTGTTTATTTGCGGCGGTGCTTTTTCAGGCATTGAAGAGATCATTAAGCGTCGTGTTGGAAGCAATATCGTTGGATTTAGCATTGGTGAAAATGGTGAAAACCAACAGCAGTCTGAAAATATGGAAGACAACGACTACTTATTTGCTGAGGTGAAACCTGAAGATTTAGTTGAATTTGGGTTGATTCCAGAATTCATCGGCCGTCTACCCGTTGTCACATCGATGGAATCACTCAACGAAGAAGCCCTGATTAAAATTTTATGCGAACCCAAAAATGCATTGGTCAAACAATATAAGAAATTATTCGATATTGATAATGCTGACCTTACTTTCACCAATGATGCCCTGAAGGCCATCGCACAGAAAGCTATTGAGCGTAAAACCGGTGCACGAGCACTGCGTTCCATTGTCGAAGACATTATGCTCGATCTCATGTTTGATTTGCCAAATGACTCCGATGGAGCGCGCAGGCATTATGTTATTACCGAATTAGTGGTGAACGAAGGTAAAGCCCCGGAAATTTCTATAGTAGACGATAAAGAGAGCGCATGAGCGAAGAAGCGGCTCTTATTGTCAAAAGGCGCAAAATAGCAAACGTCTTCAAGGGTGAGCCATGGGTTTATCCGAATGCGGTTATTGGCGGTCCCGATGAAGCCTGTTTGGTTCGCGTCATTACCGAAGAAGATGAATTTATAGGTTGGGCAGATTATAATCCCAAGGCCCCTGTCCCTGCGAAAATATTATTGCGTCGTGAAATATGGCCCGGTGATCAATTATTTATTTCGGTATTTTTGGAAAATGCTATTACAAGACGTTTGCGCTTAGGTATGTCTGTTCAAGGCGGAGCCTACCGTCTGGTGAATAGCGAAGGCGATGGATTACCCGGTTTAGTTATTGATCAATTTGGCCACACGCTGGTCATTGATATTTTATCAGTCGGTATGTTAAAACGGCTGGAAACCATTCAGGGTGTCCTTAAGCAAATGCTTGATGACAGCATACAGGTTGTTCGCTTTGCCGAAGACGCGGCCAAACGTGAAGGCTGTGACCCCATATTAATCGAAGATGACACGACGATCCGTTTTTCTGAAAATGGGGTTTATTACGAAGTCCCTATGTCGAAATCTCAAAAGACCGGATTCTATTTAGATCAACGTGAAAACCGTAGATTGGTTGCACAATACGCTTCTGAACGAACGGTTTTAGATTTATTCTCTTATCAAGGTGGTTTTTCATTGAGCGCCTTGGCTGGTGGTGCCGTCGATGCTCTTGCTGTCGACTCATCTCAAGAAGCTTTGAATATGGCCTTGTCGCATGCGGAACGTAACAGCTTGGAATTAGGCATTTATCAGGCTGACGCATTTGAGTTCTTTGATAACATTGAACAAAAATACGATATGATTATCTGTGATCCGCCAAAGCTTTCGCCGCGTAAGGCCAATAAAGAAAAGGCGTTGAGTGCCTATCGTTACTTAATTAAAAATTGTTTGAAATCATTGCACGACAACGGGTTGCTATTGGTCTGTAGTTGTTCCCAAAATATTCAACATGAAGATTTACGCCAAGTACTTATACAACAGGCTAACAAATTAAACCAGACTCTGGATGTTATTGCGATGACGAATCAGCCTCCGGACCATCCGTGGCCTCTGGCGTTTGAGACGAGTCGCTATCTGAGTTCGATTCTGGTTGAGCTTCGTCTGGTGAGCTAGCCTCATCCGATTTTTTATCTTCGTCGGATTCCTCTGTGTCAATATCGTCCTGCGCTTCCTCGACTTCTTCTATTTCATCATCCTCTGAGCTGCCCTCTTGTTCAGCACTATCTTCTGATGATTCGTCTTCATCAGCTGCTGTATTCTGAGAGTCTTCGTCAGCGTCTTTGTCTGGGCTTTCCTCTGATTTTTCTTCAGCTTTCTCTAAAGCATCACTATTGGCGGATTCATCCGAATTCTTAGAGACATCCGTATCGTCGTCTTTTTTCTTTTCAATGCGCTTGGTTTCAGTACTTAAATCTTGTGGAATTTCACCCTCACCGTCGCCTAATCCGTGAACGGTTTTCTCCCAGTAATGCGGACGTACAATTAATTGCCATAGCGCTTTCCACGAAGCGATACTCATCAGCACCCAATAAAATGGACTCAGTAGTGCGGCCCAAAATAATCCGCGTTGGCCCTTGCGTGATCCCCAAATACAGGCAATCAGTACAAACAAAAAGTTTGCAGCAAATAAAATACACGAGAGCGTAAATAATACTTGAGAGACCATCGACCAAGTCGGATCTTCATCTTTTTCTAAATACAACATCGGCCAAGACCAACGATCAGCAATTTCCGCTCGTGTAGCCAGTAATTCATAGAAACTATAGCCAAGGCTTAAGTCATGGCAGACGGCTATCGCCCAATACAACAAAATGGCCCACAGCAACGGATTGGCGACGGCCAGCAAACCCACGCTCGAGACGACCATAATAAAGCGACAGAAACCAAGTGGCCCAATTTTGAATAATAAGCGCAATGGATGTCTGAACCAAACAACATGGGTTATCATATAGCCCTTGATCCAACGACTGCGTTGACGCAACCAGTTGCCAACGCGACTGTTTGCCTCTTCCCAGGTTGTTGAATCTAATAAATCACATTTATAGCCATGTGCATGTAAACGTACACCAAGGTCACAGTCTTCGGTTACATTATAAGGGTCCCAGCCTTCAACCTCTTTTAATGCTGAAATTTTAAAATGGTTACTGGTGCCACCTAATGGAAGTGGGCCACCCAGTTTCACTAAACCAGGTTGGAACCTGGTAAACCACATATTATATTCAATTGCAAATAATCTGGTTAATAAATTCTGTTTGAAGTTATGATATGCTAATGATGCCTGGATGCAGACGACGTTCTTACTCTCGAGTTCGTCAAATCGCA
Organism: Planctomycetota bacterium; assembly: GCA_028280785.1. GTDB lineage: Bacteria > Planctomycetota > UBA11346 > UBA11346 > UBA11346 > JANQLF01. The sequence continues at coordinate 6,049 of JANQLF010000284.1, read as the reverse complement.
TTACTGCTTTTTTCAGTTGGTCGGGCTCAGGTTTATCTTCGGCATCAAAAATAACTAGGTATTCACCCTTGGCACAAGCGAGACCATGATTGCAGGCACGTGGCTTAGTGCGCGGCTGCGCATCAGGGACTACCAATATTTCCATCCAATCAGGAACATGCGCTGCCTCGAGAGCATCTAAAGTCTCGTTGTCATCTGCTTCGAGTAGTAGTTTTACATCTAAGCAATCACGTGGATAATCTAAATTATTCAACGATTGGATAATGCTGTTGGCAACATTGCGCTCTTTATACAGCGGCACCAAGATAGTGTAGACCGGCCATTCGAGCATCTCTGCATCATCAGGCACACCTTTTGACTTAAACCAGCCGACGCCAAATGCTAATAAGCGAAATCCGATGGAAACGAGATAGATCAAACAAACAACGGCTGTAGCAACACCAGCGCTTACCGAGATATTTAAATACAATGCATAGAGCATGCCGTATAAAAATACAGCGGCACAAAATCCATAAAAACACTCTTGCTGGGTTGATGATTTTCTGGAAACAATTTTTGAAAGAAGAATTGCTGCAACGGTACCTGCTACAAGACCGTAGAAGATTTCTTTATAATTCAGCAGGGCGTCTTCAAATTTACCAGGACCACTTATCAAATCAGGTTGAAAGAGGACGGCACCGAGACAGGCAAATAACAATCCCCCTATGCACCACGGAACCGAAATTCCCATGCGCGCGCAATTGTCACCACGATTTTCCTGATAGGAAATGACGAGTGGGTCTTGGCCGTTGCTATCACAATCTAGTCGTTTGATGTCCACTTAGGCCGCCCATTCAAAATTGACCGTTGCTGGTGCTGTAATTTCTACGTTACGCTCATGTTCACTTACATGTGAAAATTTCAAAAACCAACTATGGGCGTCATTATTAATGCCGACCTTAGATGGCCATTCGATACATGAGATGGCAGACTCTTGCAGTTCATTAAAGCCAAGCGCGTCGAGGTCGTGGGCATGTTTAAGTCTATAGGCATCAATGTGAATTATGGGCATATCGGCCTCGTAGCTATGCATCAGAGTATACGTTGGACTTTGTACATGTGTGACGTCACCATTTAATGCTCTTACCAATGCCTTTACGAATGTTGTTTTTCCGCTGCCGAGTGGTCCCTCTAAATATAAAATATCACCAATTTGTAACAATTTGGTGACAGCTTCAGCCAAGCCAAGGCATGCATTCTCATCTTTTAAGAATACATGCTTGGTTGACGTATCGTTCATCAAAAATTGTTCTGATACCTTACTGTTTTAAGAATCGAATTTGGCCATCGCTACTTGCTACTATGAGCAAGTCACCAAATAATATTGGCTCGAGCATTGGCTTGGTGGCTTCGATGCTAAACCCGCGTGGTCCTAAAATGTGCATGGTGTTGCCAATAGGTACTACTGCGTGGTTATTCCATAAGATTGGACGACCAGTTAAGTCATCAGTAATACGGCCCAGAACAACATCGAAGCGTCCGTTTTGATTCGGTACGCGAATACGGTTGTCTTTAGTCTTAATGACCCCTGGTCCACCGTTCACAATGTCTTTGAATAATGGCTCAACTATCGTCTCTTTACCATCCCAGGCGACAAGGTTTTTGCCAGAATAACCGAATAACTTATCAGCACCGGACCATGCTGATGTCATCACATTATCAAATTTAGCTTGGGCTACCACATCACCACTATTGACGTCAATTGTTTTACAAACGCCATTTCGATAAAGGACAAGCATTTTATCTTCTAATAGGATAGGTGCACAGGCAGGACGATCGTCGCCTTTGTGAGTCCATTGAGTTTTTGAATCCATTTCGTTTACCGCATGAATGTCGCCGCTTACCGCGTCGATCATAACTATGAATTCACCATCAATAATGACATCACTTACAAAATGCAGAATTGGATGATCAGACGATAAGGATACCGGCAAATTACTAACCTTTCCCTCGTCGTCGATGCGAATAACAACGCGATCGCGAGTCGGTACATAGACATTACCCTCTGCCTTCATTGCTGCAGCGTAAATAGTAGATGCGCGATTTTCTAATTTATATGAAGTAGACTTGCCGTCTTTGGTAATTTTCCAAACAGACTTGTTACTGGATACCCATAATTCATCGCCAATGACCGCTAGGCTACTATTAATAGATTCTTCAAGATTTAATTCGACAATCGGTTTGCGTTGTAAAATCGCGCGTATACGCCAGCTTGAACCAGCTTTTAATGGTGTGATATCTTGTCGGCGATAACCATCTTTTTCTAATGTGAATTTCATTTCTGCACGATCTGCATTTGAACTTGGTGGATACATTTTTGGTGTAACTTCACCGGTATCGACACCGTTGAGCCAGATTTTGGCACCACTAGGCACACTGCTTACCACAAAGGGTAAACTCTTCTGCTTCACCTTAGGAAGCAGCTTTGATACGAGTTCAACGTCATCTTTTAGAATGGCATCTTCGAATTTCTTATAGATAATTTCATTTTCTTTTTGCAGCGCCAATTGTGTCTTGAGCATTAATTTAGCCTCAGCGATGGCCACTGTTCGCTGGTAATTATCATTGGCAATAAAGGAGTTGAGCTCAACAATCGCCTCGTCGATGGCACCCTCGCGTGTTTGTTTCTTAATTTCATCAAGTTTGTTATTCGCAGACTTAACTTGAATAGTTAAATATTCTATACGGTTAGTGATAAGCTCGTAGTTAATGCCAGCATGATCAGGACTGATTTTTTCGAGCTCTACTATTTCGTCTTTAATTTTACCTGCACCAATGGCTGCGAGCGCAAGCTTGGCTGTTTCTGATAGTGCCTGCATTTCCTCTTGATCAGGTAATGCGGTGTACTTACCGACGGCTGCAGTGACACCTTCACTTGCCTTATTGAGCGGATCTTTGGTGAGACTTGTTTTAATTTGAGTAATGAGTGCGGTTTTCTTACCATTTAAATCCGATTCTAAATCATTCTTTTCTGCCATTAACTCAAGTACTTTGCCAGCTTTATCATCAGGTAATGCGGAAGAGTTTTCCTCTAACTGGGTCAAAATGGTTCCAGCACCAATGTAATCACCAGTTTTCAACAAGACAGGTACGTCATCCAAGCGTTTTAATAATTTATTGCGCTGCTCAGTTAAAATGCTGGTTAACTCTTCAATACGCTGCTGTTCGCGTTCATTGGGATTAGCCATTTCAACATTTTTAAGCTGTCTAAATTTCCATTTATACGATTTGTCATCGTTTTCGACATTATTGAGCGTATCGCTGCGCCAACGCGACAAGATAGTCTTAGCGCGTTGCGTTACATAATCCCAGCCACTTTGATGAAAGTCACTCGGCTTGTTATTTAAACGCTGCATGGCGATTGGTACATTGTTACTGCGCAATGCGCTGCGAATGTCAGCAGCAAAGGCTTCACCCTCTTCATCAAGTTCAGCTTCTAAAGTTTCAGCATCGGTGCGCAGGATCTTCAGGGCTTTTGCACTTTTTTCGTCCCACAAGTTATTAAAGGCAATGGCCACATCGCCGAGTGGATAGTGTCCAATACGGTCTTGACTTGCCTTATAGTTCTTTTCATCAATTAATGCGCGGATCTCTTCAAAGTCTTTTTCGAATGATTTACGAATTTCTTTGACCATATCTTTAATGCGTTTTTGAGTGACCTGGTCATTGCCAGCTAATTCCTTGGCCTCAGTAACCAGTACCTCTGCGTCATTCCAGTCACCATTGGTAATGCGAGCGCGAATTTCTTTGTTGAGCAATTCTTGTTTGTGCTGTGCGTTTGAGCTAGACCAAACGGCGTAACCAACACCACCCGCTACTAAAATAAACAGTATTAAAATGATAGAGCCGAGACTGCTTTTTTGTTCCTCACGTTTATAGGCACTGCTGTAAACTTCAAAATCGCCAGTGCCGCGCTCTTGGCTTCCAGTGCCACTTGTGGCTGCTGGTGCCTCATCATCTGGAAATGGGCTTGCATCAGCGCTGGCTGCAGCTTCTGCTTGTTGACCATCTTCTGCGGCCACAGTTGTTGGAGCTGAAACAGCAAGTTGCGTTGATTGACGGATGCCACCCTTGCGGATGAAGCGCTGATTCTCCAAGCTGCACAAATAAATGCCGATGTTCATGGCGGTTTCGCGCATGGATCGAGCGATGTCTTTAACTGATTGACGACCATCTACGAAACGCAAGACATTGCGTTCCATGTCATTAAGCTGTGCATCTGGTGGTGAATCTTCTTCGAATGAGTAAACGATGTTCCAGTCTTCTAATCGGGCACGTACGGCATCGCGTTCTTGTATGCGTGATTGCACCATGCTCAGGAGCATGTCGATATCGATACGAATTTTTACCGAGGTCTTATTCAGGTCAAAAGAGGCGGTGTCGACGTCTTGCTCGCTTTGCCAAGAGGTATTGTGCGTATTGCTGAATGCGTGGCAGAGAATTTCTTCCACCATCGAACGCGTGACTTGATCTACCTCACCTTGGCTGACTAATTGTTGCTTAAGTAATGTTTCAGAAATTGGGGCCTGTTGGTCATTATACATTGTTTTTGCATATTGACCCATGGCATCATCAATCATGTGGTAGGCGATAAACTGATCGGCCATTAACATTTCTTTGTCGATACCGAAGTCCATCAACAACAAACTGCCATCTTCAAAGTAAAAGCGGATGATGCGTTCGCCTTCCTGAAGACGTAGCACGCCGGTCATGGTGCCGTCTTTGATATGTTTGAACTGTTTAATCAAGTCTTGATTCAGCATATGATATTTTCCGCCTTATGGAGACAGGATGAAGACGTGGCCATTACTTGTACCGATATAAACGCGGTTCTCAATCACCAGCAGGGCGCTAGGCTCTGCCTCTAACTTCAGTTGCCACATTAACTTAGCGTCTTTATTATAGAAGGTCACCTGTCCACTCTTAGAACCGATCGCAATTCCAGATTGAGCATGCGCAGAAATGCTGCTCACATCCTCTTTGAGATCAATAGTGTGGAGTTTGAGGCCACTTAAATTGTACACCAAAACCTGTTGTTTAAGGGCTAGGAATACCCGTTTGCCACTCACAATTGGCTGCGTGATCACCGATTTTGGTAGTGATTTATCCCAAACTTTTTTGGCACCTTCGAGATTGATAGCAAACATTGCTAAACGGCTGTCATCGAGCGTAGTCAGATATTTGCCTGGCTCTATTTCAGTAAGCTTGCCAACATGAGCAGCACTAGAATTTGCAGTCCAAGCAACCTCTTTGTTCGACTCATCATAGCCCATGAATTGGCCAGTGTGCGAGACAAATACGAGGAGCTGGTCAAAGTCATCGCTAACGGTAATTGGACCAGAGATAATCCTATTTGCAGAATGAACCGATTTCACTGCACCATCGGCAGGACCAATGGACAGGCCGTTGTCAGATAGCGCCAGGCGCTGACCTGCACCAAATAATTCATTAACGTATAATAATGGCTGACTTTCAATGTCGGTGTTGAGTTGGATATTGTTTATGATTTCAGCAGAACCATCGAGGACGCTAATCGAATCACTGGTACTCGGCACCACTATGTAATCATTAGAATGTGAAATGAACGATGCCCACTTATGTAGATTGTCTGACATCATACCGAGATTGCCGATGCTATGTGAACCAACGATTCCCTCTGAAGGATTGAATATGTGCACAGCGCCTTTAGTGGCTGCTACGAGATTTTTATTGTGTGGGAAAATGCGTAAGATTTTAGAACGTAGATTTATATCTTTATCTATTTCCCGGTTGAGTTGCAGATCTAAATTCCATGAATCCTTAATTGCCGATAAATCGCGTGACTCGGTTTGAAAGCGCTCTTGTTTTACAGTAATCTTGTGCTTCTCGGGCCAATTATATTGAAGCAGATAAGGAGTTTTACCGACGATTTTGCCATCGATGCTGACACTGGCGCCTTTGGGCGTGCTGTTGATATACAACGGCATTTTAAACTTGTCCGCGTTTTTATCACCAAAGTCACGGATAAATC
>JANQLF010000241.1 GCA_028280785.1 Planctomycetota bacterium | reverse complement strand
GACTTAAGCTTCAGCGATTGCTTGAATTTGTTGATACGGTTCATCGCTCGGATCATAGGGGTCTTTAGCATAACGCCAGTGAACACGCATTTCAAAATCACCACCTTCAGGTTCCCATACTTCGTTAAAAACAGTCGGTAAGGTAAGTGGCATATCATCAACATTAGGTGCCGAATGTGTTGATAGGTGCGTGTCAGTGCTGGCCCAATTATAGCCAGAATCCAAAGCACGAATTTCAAAGTCAAAGGTACATCGGTATTATGTCCAAGTAAAACTTCTGCACTTGGCGTCGAGCTGCCGTCGAGTTTCATGCCAAATAATCGCAAAGGCGCGCCGGCCCAAGCAAATGAACGTGAGCGCAATAAAGCGGAACGTAAATTTTCATCAGTCAAATGACTTTGGTCTTTGGGTAAAGCGCTGCCAAAGCGTGGCGTCCAGGCAATCACAATTGGATCATCAGAGCTATCCCAATCTTGTACCGGTGTATTGTACATGCCGCGTAGCCAAGGTGCAGTGTGGTAGCGCCCACTTTGCGGAATGAGTTGCACCATTTCATGCGTATGATTTCCATCACGTGGATCAACGATTAAAAATGAATGTGCTTTATTGAGAATATTAGTGTCGTTACCAAATCCATTAATGTCTATTAAATCAACGATGCCATTATGGTCAGGTGCTAGATCATCATTTAAGCGTCCAACTGGCCCATAAGGCAGACGCAAAACTTCACTGCCAATAAGATTGCTACTGGATACAGTCATGCGTTCAGAGCCAAGTAAGCTATTGCCAATAATTAATAATTCACGTTCAGCACCACTTGGTGGATCGCTTATTTGATAAGCGAGAACTTCACCTTCGATTAAGACGAGGCCAGTGCGATCACGGCGATTGCCGCTAAAGCCTGGACCAGCAGTAATGCGAATGGTGTCGCCAATATCGGTACCACTGCTCGCGCTGATGACCGTTGGAATTTGGTAATCTTTGCCAGAGAGCGGGGTGATGCCAGAAATAGAGTCGAATGTGCATTCGGCATTATTAATCACACCTGGCATATTATTAACCCACAGTGGATCGGTTGGTAGACGACTCACGTCTTGTGTACCCATGTAGAGTTTACGTGAATTATTGTCAGCGTAATTATCTGCCCAGGCATTTACAAAAGGGAAGTTAGAGGCATTGAATTGATTAGGCGAGATGTTAGTCAAATTATAAAAGGTTAAATCCTCGTTTGACCATGATGGCCAAATAGAAACTAAAGCATTATTTGGAAACTCAGGGAGTTCCTCGGTAAAGGCAAATTTAATATCTTTAGGATAGTGAAAGGTTGGGCCCCAGCTTGCTCCTGAGCCATTCCAGTGATAGCCATCACGTGTATTTTGCGAAGCGTAACGAATGACTGTTTGCCAGGTGCTGAATTTGCGGGTGTTTTCGCCACCTGAAAAACGATAGCTGACATCTGCAACACCAAGCTGTTTTGCACTTAAGGTGACAATATCGCCTGCTTCCATCAAATAGCCAAATTTACCTGCGGTTTGTACCGGTAAAATACGTGTGCCTACCGGCCAAATGCGTGCTGGGTCGTAATGGGTACCGAGTTGACCGCGACCACCGCCGTAGCCACCGTTGCGGTTGAGGAAGTAATGCTCAACGGTGCCAGTATTACTTATTGCAGCAGGAATAGATTCAACGTCAGTGTATTCAATCCATTCGATTGCACCGTATGTTGTCGGATCTGTATTGGTGACGTCGTATAATTGCAGACGTGACTCTGGGATCCAATTAGAAAAACTACGGGTAGGTGCATCTATTTGTCCTGTAGGTGTAACTGTTGCCGCTGCTGCAGTTGGTGCGGAATGACCGTCGTAACCTTGTTCAATTGTATTTGGCGTGGCATCACCAGGGTCACGATAGCGATCGCCTTGTGTTGGATCTTTTTCTACTTGCCAACTAACCAATAAAATACGTAAATGATCCCCCGGTTCTGATGGATCAGGAACGGTGAATTCAACTTCAGGTCCAAACGAGCTTGGTTTAAAGCCGCGTACAACATTGAAACCAGTAGCGGTTTTAGTGAAGTACATTATTTCGACAACATCATCAGGCACACCATCACCCGCAACAGTTGGTACTTCAGGTGTCATGGGGTCAGCATCGTCATCCCAGGTTAAACCGAGGTAACCTGCAGGGGGCCAGCTATCGACCGTGCCACGTCCTTCGACTTTAATTAATCCATAATCAGGAAAATCGGCTAAGACACTCGTGTCGACTACCGTTATTGATGTGGCCCCAATTGCTAAGCCTTGATTAGAGGCTGCTCTTTTTCTGGTATTATCACCCATTGGAGTCATGAGTACACAACCACCACGGTATAATTTGGTGTCGCGTTCAAAGCTCAGACCGCCTGGCCATACTTCACTATTATTTAAATGAGCAGGCATATTGCGTCGGTGTGTATTGGCGCCTAAGCCTGGTTCCGGTGGAATGGTAAAGGCGTAACCTCTATGTACGCGGTTAGCGCCAACACCTAATTCATCTTGATCATTAACTAATTGGCGACAGCCACGTTTGCATTCGGCAAAGGTATAAACACCGCCTGATTCTGTCCAATTTTTATAGGCGATAAATTCACCATTTACATTCATCATGCCATGGGCAAGGCCATTGGTATTATCAGGAAGCCAATCGCTGGGGCTTGCTAAAATGCCATCCCACGGCGACGGTAGGCTTAATCCGCGAGCACTGATATTGCCAACGTTACGCAAGGCTTCATCAGCTACTTTATTACCGTGAGCCATCGATTGGGTGATTTGTGGTAACGCACCGCTGAGTTTTAATGGGTAAGGTGTCGTATAATGATCGCCAGGAAGAATTTCTGAAATATTGGGATTGCTTAATTTAGTTAAATCGCGACCAACCAAACCATCAATAATGATATGCATGCCACCAGGTTTGGTGTTTTGTAAAATGATTTTCACATCATAGGCGCGATCAGGTTGCAATTTTTGAATGTAACGGTGCTCCGACCAAGTCATGTGTTGTGGATTGGTTAAAGGGTGGGTTCCGCCGCCAAGTGTTCGATCATCTAAAAATCTTGTAGGATCTGTTGGGTCAACAATGGTGTTGCTATTTTGTGGATGAAATGGCGCACCGAATGCTGCAGTTGGAATTTCAATAATTTCACCAGCCACACGCAAAACAAAATGCTCTACATCAGTGGTGCCATCATAATACATAGCTAGATAATGCTGTTTGCTATTGTCGCCGTTGTCTTTGCGATAATCCATTGTTGGTGCATTATCGGTTGGGGCACCGACAAGTGAGTGTCCATCATTAGGACCGCTTGGATCAATTGGCAGACCAGTGTTTTCTTCAGGGGCACGAATTTCAAAAATAGGAACAGTGCGATCTACCCAGTTGGCGTCAAAATCTGCTTTGTTTGGCGTTGTTAACCAGAACGAAATTTGACGGGCTTCCATTTGTTGTGGGTCACCACCAGCTTGAAAATGCGGTTCGGCAAAAGATGTTTTTTGACCATTAACTGTTTTTTCTTGATCATATACTAATGAGTCACCACCAGCATTTTTACTCAAAATACCCTCTGGTGTAACATCGTCATTAATATCAAAGTTGCTCGGAATATCTTCGTTGTAACGTGTGAATAATTTGGTCCATCCGCCAAGTGGAAATAAATCTGCGTAATGCATGTCAGGAAGAGGAATTGGTTTAAACGCAGCATTCGATGTGTCGGTAGGATCGGAGGCCAATGATTGCCATTGTGATTCGACAGGTTGATTTGGTGTCGTGTCTTTAATTTCGTCACCTTTACGTTCAATGGCACGTGGCCAAGAAGTAAGCAATGAACTATAACGTGAGGCAATATTCATTTGCATGGCCAACTGATTATCCCAGGTTTTTTCTAGGACATCTTTACCACTTATGCACATAGCAATTATATTACGTATTGATTCTGATGCAGGTCGATTTGATCGATTATTGCCTTGTGCACGTGTACGTACGCTTGCGACACCACTTGAGTCAAGACTAATTGGAATTTGTTCAAGATCATCACCTGTATTGCTGGTATCTTTATCATCTATGCGATAAATTCGATCTCTGATTACATTAGGCAGTTCTTCAGGCAACTTAAATACCTTGCGGCCACTTGGTGTTGTTAATGTATCTACTAAATGTGTGTCGTAGTCCGCATCGAAACTCGGATCAGGGAATAATTTTATGAATTGAAGAGCAACTTTGCTCGCGGTGTTGATATTGAGACTTTGCCCGATTGGTGTTAATGCTGCGGCATAATCACCGATACTATTATAGTTGGTAGTTAAATTACTGCCGTCACCGTAAACTTTAAATGTGTTGTTGGCGAAAATAGTTTGGCTGGGATGAACATCGAAACTGGTGTATTTGTTTCCAGGAGGTGAGGGATTAGTCTCAACTATGACATTGCCAATTTCCTGATAGCCATCGATACCTTGACCCATGCCATGTGCGGTGACGTATGGGCGTAGTCTTTCAAGTTCAGCATGGGTTAATTTAGGTCGTGGGTCCACACCGGTGGGAGATGCTAATAATAATTGATCAAGTGAGGTCCACGGTTTGCCATCTAAAGCACCAAGTCGATAACTAACAAAACCACCAGCCAATTGACTGTTGTTGTAAGTGATGCCGACCAGAGTTAGCAGTTGTGTCCATTGTGTGGAACTTAGGGCATTGATATCAATTTTACCACTTTCGTCCTCTATGACTAATTCAAGATCCATTCCCGTCTGATTGAGGTGCATCCATATTTTTTCTCGAATTGCTTTGATGGAATAATGAACGCGCAGTGGATAGTTGGCATGTTCCATACGCACATCTACTTGCGTAGGATCTGGATCAGGGGTGATGGCAAGTACGCCACCGGCTGGATCTAAAACTTTTATCGAATCACCGAGTAATGCATGGTGATGTTTATTATTTGCTGGATCCCAATTAGTGCTGAAAGAGTTAGCTGCGATGCCAAGGCCTAGTGCTTCAAGGCTTTCACGTGCATTCGTGGTGTCTTGTGTGATAGCGAATTGATCGCTGCTTTTAATGCTAGCGTTTTGTGATAGTGCAAATGGTAATGCGAGCATAAGCATCATGACCAAAATGATCATGGATAAAACTAACGCTATGCCTTGTCGATTCGTATTGAGCATGGGATTCACTCTAGGCGTTATGGGGTAGGTGGAGGAGCTGCGGTTATTTCTTCACGTGAATAAACTTTATTATTGATAATTGTTCCATCAGATCCAAAAGAGACCTCAAAGTTTTTGGCTTCTAATTCGTCATCGTTAACAAATACCATGGTGCTGATTTCATTATCGCCGCTGTCAAAACATTTTATAATGCCATTTTCACAAATAATTTTATAATCGTCGAATGGGCGAATGCTGCCAGGGAAGTATTCTTCATCTCCTGATCCGATTTGTAAAACAGCGGCGTCATCAATGTCGGCGTCAGCGATGTAATCCACATCTGTGGCGGCGACTGTGTTTTTTCGATGTATGGCTGTGTAAATTTCAATCTCTTGATCGAGGTCAGGGGTATATCCTGTGTTCTCTAAAAAATCGACACGTTGATTGTTTCTAAATAAATAAAGGTTGGTGTCATCAAAAATCATTTCGATGTCTTGCCATTGGTCACCGGCAAATGGCTTGAGTGCGTAACGATTTTCGTCTAATCCACTTGAGCCATCGGCGTGCGTAACGCCATCGAAGCTAGCTTCGCGTACAAAATCGGTTGCGTCTTTGAGAAAGGCGTAGGTGCTAAATCGATCCAATTTTGCCGCTTCAGTCGGACTGCTTAAATCTAAAGTTTCACTCGGATGCGCAGGGCGTGTACCGAGCCAGCCAATTACTGTCCAAGTATCGCTTACCTTTTGTTGTTTTGGACTTGCCGTGTCGTGGAAAACAAATTGTGGAACGCGCCATATTTCGATGCCGGCAATTGCGTCATCTACATGCGCTTGATTGGCATTACCAAGTTCAGTGATCAATACCAAAGGAATAACATAAGGAGCGTTCGCATTGGCTGGTGGGGCGTTGACTTGGCAGCGAATAGCAAAGCCAGCGTTTTCATCACGAAATAATTTACGATGAACAGCGGGAATGCGCGGTGTAACGGTGGTCGGTGTACCGACAACTCGTGGCTTTGGAACGTGCATTAAATAATGTTTGTGTAATCCGACGATAGTTGCGCTGTCTTTTAAAATATGGATGACCACCGGTTCTTCTTCAGAAATAGAACGGTTGCGCGCCTGTTGTAGTAGGCCGGTAATTAATTGTTGTGTTGCTAATGTTTGATTGGTTTCTGCTGAATTAACCCAAGCGCCAATGCCAAGGCCCATCATTGTTATCATTATCGATAAGACGACGAGCATTTCGACAATGGTAAAAGCATTCACGGCGCGCTTGTTGCTTTGCATTAATTTGCTGCCTTGGACCAATTGGTGATGTCATCAATTAAAACAAAATTATCGGAATCCGGATCAGTATCGAATGGGGTGTAGCTATTACTGGAGTCGGCGCCATTGGCGCTGTTTTGCTCGTAAGTCATATTTGGTCCGGCGCTCCAAATTTGATAACTATTTGGTTTAGGTGGTTTGTATTTGCTGGCTTCAGAACTAGACCATCCACTTGGCAGGCCGGCATAGGCAGTAAATGGTTTATAGATGAGTGGCATATCCCAATTATCGACGATGCATTCACATTTACCAGAAAAGCCAGGCAATATTTCTGGTGTCGGTGCTTGGTAATCATGATCGGTGCCAAAGGCAAATTGACCGCCAGTGCCATATTCCGCACTGATGGAATACAACATCTCACGTAGCTCGTGGTTGCGGCTCGCAATGCGTTGTTCATTGGAATTCGAATAGGTTAAGTTATTTAATCCCTGTAGCGGATATTTACCGTTGAGGGTTTTGTATTGCTCAATGCTACCTGACAGTTGTTGAATGGAGCTTTGCGTTGCTGCGATCTCGGCAGAGGTCGTGTTGACGACGCCTAAAAGCAAGCCCATGAGCGTCACGATGATGGCTATCACCACGAGTATTTCGATGAGGGTAAAAGCGTGGCGCGAAAACATATAAACTCCTATTTAACTGACGGTTATGATCTGTAAGACTGACAGTGGATCTTGTGGGGTTTCCCTACATCTGTTAGCGATCTTGCTCCGATTTTGCCCCTAAGAATCTTCGTGTAAACATTGAATATAAACATACTTAAGAGGTAATCTCGGGATATTATTGGTCAAAAATAGAAAAACCTGCATTCGTTTTGAATGCAGGTTTTGTGTTGGTGGAGTTGATCGTTGAGAGTCTAATTAATCGCTGCCTTCTTCGAAGCACATGATGCTTCCAGCGCGAGTGCCGACGTAAACTTTACCCTCATGAACGAGGACGCCCGTGTTGGCAGCGCTAAGCAAGTCGACCTGCCATTTCTTTTTACCAGTTTTAATGTCGATACAGAATAAATTACCGGTGCTGTCAGCTACGTAGACCCCATTTTTACCGATGCCAGGAGGACCATTAAGGCTACCGATGTTATTTTGGTCGGGATAGCGCCATAACACAGCGCCTGATTTATTCAGGTCGAGTGCCATAACGGCACCACCGGCTAGGCCAACAATGGCAATGTTATCTTTTACAATTGGTGGGAAATTGGCTCCACCGCCAGGAAGACCCCAAGAGGCGAGTGCGCCAACACCAGCTTGTGCATCTGGGTCTGCATTGATTGCGAGTAGGGATCCTGTGCTGTCGGTTACAAGAATGGCTTTGTTGCCTTCTACCATTGCTGGCACAGGTCGGCATAAAACATCACCTTTGGCATCGAAGGTGTAGATTTTTTCCATCGCATCTTCAGCTGTAGAAGTAGAGATATCAAAAGCAACGATGCGTTGTCCAGCTGGCATGTAAACAACGCCTTTAATATTGTCGTGTGAATAACTGAGCGGAGCGGCAGAAGCAGCCCAGCCAAGTGGGCTCTTAGGGCTTTCGGTAATTTTATTGCTGCTATCAACTTCAAGAACGACTACGTTGCCTTCGGCGGTTCCGACAAAGACCTGTAGATCACCAGCTTTTAATTCATGCTCTTGAACGATTGGTGATTGAATAAAACGACCTGGGAAATCGACTGCTTGATCGTCGGGATAGGTCCAGATGACACTGCGCGTATTAAGGTCGACAGCATACATACGGTCGCCGATAACAGCATAAGCAACTTGATTGAAGACTATTGGATCAGCGCTAAATACCGCTACGTCAGCTTTTAAATCGATGGGTGATGTTTTGCCAACTGAATTAACCAAGGCTAAATTATTTTTGTTGGTACCTATCAATATGAGGTTGCCAGCAAGAACAGGAGTGGTAACTGGTTTGCCGTCTAATTGGGCGGTCCATAACGGTCCACGTTTAAGTTTAATGTTTAATGCGGTTAGCGTTTCAATGTCATTTTCATTGACTTTGTGTTGCTTCACAAATTCAGAAAAACCAGTGCGATTGGCTTTAATAGTAATTTGTCCAGTGATCGGATAGTCAATGACTTGCTTCCAAGGACCAACGTGATCTTTTGGGGCCTTGTAAGCTTTTTCACGCCCATCTTCAGCAACAGTAAGCGTGGTATTTTGGTGATCGATGTCCAAGTTGAGCGGTAGACGACCAGTTTGTAAAATCTGCTTAGGTTTGGTTGAGCTCGACTCGGTAGAGAGTTTGGTTAATTCTTTGATGAGCTTCAGAATTTTTCCGTTATCGCCTAACTTAACGGCTTTCTCAATGTCTTTATTAATATTTATCGCAAGCTTTTCTTCGATTTCTAAAATTTTGCTTTTGGATTTTTCGGAGAATTCTTCGCCTTCTCCTTGCATGGCGCGTTGAAATGCCTGGCGTGCTAGTCGTAAGCTTTGTTCTTTCTCAATGGCTAAGGCACGTTCGTATAAAGCAGATGATTTTTTATTAGCGCTTTCCCACTCATCTAATTGTGCCTTGAGACGATCATGAACTGCAGCAGGGAGGTCGGTGCGAGCAACTAATTTGCTTAAGCCGTCTGTTGCTTCATCCCATTTAAAAGTCTTGCGTAAGAGCACTATCTTATCGAGATCGTCTTTAATTTCTGACTCAGACTGGGCGATGCTATATTGGCTTTCTAAAACAGAATATTCTTTTTCGTGTACTTTGGAATTGCGGTATGAATTGTGTAAGATGTCGAGTTTGCGTTTAGCTTCGACAAATTTTCTGTTTTCTATATCCACTTTAATAGCATTTGCTGTTTCGGCGGCTTTCTGTTCGTATTTAACGTTGAGCTCTTTGAGGAAATTATCTAAATCTGTAGTGAATTGTTTGTTGCCACTGACGCTAGATAAATCTAAGGCACGCTGTTTTAAACTATCAAGGTTGGCGTTTTCCTTATTGTTGTCATATTCCCGACGCAATTCAGCAAGCGTTTCAACTGCTGTGCCGATAACAACTTTTTCTTGGTAGACCATCCAGCCATAATAACCACCGGCACCCAGTAATCCCAAAATAATGAGATAGACCAACATGCGCAGTGCGGAACCAGTCTTAACAGCGTCAGATCCTTTGGCGTAAGACAGAACGCTTTCTTTGAGCGATGCGACTTTGCAGTCTTCTTCAAGAATCTTTTGTAATTGATCCATGGCCTTGCGTGGACGCATGGAGCTGAGCAAGGTGTGCCAGAGTGATTTGTATTCAACCAACGCGCTTTCAGTTTGGCGATCGAGAATGTAAGCTTTAGCTAAATAGCGATGTGGTGTAGGTGATAAATGGTTTAAATCTTTTGCACGGTGACAGGCTGTTAGCGCTTCTTCGATGTTGCGAGAATTTAAATAGGCGTTTGCTGCTTTAAGGTAGGTCTCAGCAGCTTCATCAGTTTGGCCTAATTCAAATAACATTTCAGCACGATCAATTTGCAGCTCTGGATCATCTGGAGATAAACCGATTACTTTATCAAGGTCGGCTAACGCAGATTCAATTTCGCCATCATCTTGTTCGTTTTGAATTAATTCTAAATAGAGTTCGACCGCACGCGGAATGTCTTGTAGCTCGACACAGATTTCAGCGAGGGGGCGGATGACATCGGGAACGCGCGTGCGTTCAACGGCGCTTTCGAGTAATTCTTTTGCTTTAGCATTGTTGCCTTCACTGCGCATGCTGAGCGCATCGTTTACAATTTCTTGTTCACTGCGTGTGCGTGCAATGCCATTGAGAATTAATTGGGAAACGATAGCGAAGACGTCAAATCGTGAAACGGAAATCGCGATACCAATATCATTTAATTTATGTCGACCATCAAGGTAACGCAGTACTTTGAGAACTTCCTGGTCGGCTTCAATTTTATTTAAGTTGGCGCGACCTTCGTTGTCGACGATGTATAATTCGTCGTCATTGGTTATAACTTCACGAATGCGGCGCCATTCGTCACTGCGTCGGGTCGCTTCCATAACGACACCAGCAGATTGCATTTTAATTGGGCCTAGTTCGATGACATGTGGATTGGCTAAGTCAGCGACAGGATCACCATCGGTAAAAACAAAGTCGCCTTGCGACCATTCAAAAATTTCACAAACAACTTCTTCGATGAGTGTGTTGCAAACTATTTCAAATTCTTGTTCAACAACATCACCACTAGCTAAAATCAATTCGCGTAGCGGCTGTGATCCACTGGAGGCTCGATTTGATAATTCATCTACCTGTTGTTTAGAAAGCATGCTTTTATGAAGCAATACAGTGAGGAGACCAGGATGGCCATCGAGAACAGGTTGATCGCACATGGCGATTTCACCATTGAGAAACCAGATGTGATGTGCCATCTCTGGTTGTCGAACTGACAATGTGCCAGTTTGACGATTCATCGCTAAGGTTTGAAAAATGTCACCTAAGTTGACTGAACTGAGGGTGCCTTGAAATCCCATATGCTCTCTTATAGATCGCCAAAGAGGTTATCGAGTTGGTCTTTAATATCTTCACTGAAGGTTTCTGATAATTCTTCTTTAGGACCGTCGTCTTCTACTCTATTTTCAATTTCGGT
>JANQLF010000238.1 GCA_028280785.1 Planctomycetota bacterium | reverse complement strand
CTCCTGTTCATGATGCCGCCAGAGACGGCTCATCATGTGGCGATGGGATTACTCAAACACAGTCTAAGCCTGACGACTGCCCAACGCATGGTGCGCAATTTTACGCGCTTGAAGCATCCGATGCTACGCCAGCGCTTATTTGGTTTAGATTTCTGTAACCCGGTTGGTCTTGCGGCTGGCTTTGATAAAAATGCGATTGCGATTAAAGAGCTCGCTGCGTTTGGATTTTCACATATTGAAGCTGGTACCGTGACCGCGCTTGAGCAGCCTGGTAATCCGCAGCCGCGCAGTTTTCGCTTACCGAAAGATAAATCCTTAATTAACCGCATGGGTTTTAATAATGATGGCTGTGAAAAAGTAGCTGAACGTTTGGCTCGTTCCTATGATGATGCCAGCGGTCAGCGTCGACCGCCTTGTGTGCTTGGTATCAATATTGGCAAATCGAAAGCCGCTGATCCGGAAGCAGCTTTAGATGATCATATCGCATCGGTAGAATCCTTGTCGGCATTTGCCGATTACATGGTGGTCAATGTATCTTGTCCAAATGTTGAAGGGGTGACCGCCTTACAATCGGCAAAACGCTTAGAGCCATTAATTGCGGGTGTACGTAAGCGCTTGAGTGAATTGTCACCAAAATGTCGAATGCTAGTAAAAATTTCGCCTGACCTTGATGACGGTCATTTATATGAAGTCCTCGATATTATTTTAGGAAATGCGGCTGATGGTGTAATCGCAACCAATACGAGTACCGGTCGAGAAGATTTAAAAACCAACAGTGAACGTATTACAGCGATTGGAAATGGTGGTCTCTCCGGGCAAGCCATTCGTCAGCAAAGCACCGAAGTCCTTGCTAAGGCAGCGCGTCACATTGATGGTCGCGTGCCACTTATTGGTGTCGGTGGCATTGATTCTGCTGAAGTTGCCTGGGAGAAAATTTGTGCCGGTGCAAGTCTGATACAGGTGTATACCGGATTTATTTACCAAGGACCATTCTTGGTACGCCAGATAAATCGCAGTATTGTTGGTAAATTAAAAGCCCTCGGATTAAAACATATTCACGAAGCCATTGGTCGAGATTTATAATTGGCTGGTGCACATGGTGAATGCTGACAGGATAATTAAATGAGTGAAAATCCAGTTCACACGCCTTCAGAGCGTATCGCCTTACAACAGCGTCCGCGACGTAATTTAGCCTTGCTGACCGAGGGCTTGGAAATTTTCCGAAATAAAACGGCGATGGCATTACTACGCTATTGTCCAGAAGATATTACCTGCGTTATTGATTCGACTCACGCTGGTCAAGATTTACACGAATTAATTGGCATGGGTAAAGGAATACCTGTTGTTGAGAGTGTTGCTGATGCTCAGGTATACGACCCTGAATATTTAGTTATTGGTGTATCAACGCCCGGTGGTTATTTACCAGATGAAATTCGTTCACACGTTTATAAAGCTATTCGTGCAAAAATGGGCGTCATTTCTGGTTTACATGAAGGCTTAAATACTGACCCAAATATTGCGAGTTTATCATGTCGTCATGCGGTTGATTTAGTAGATTTACGCGGTGTGCCTGAAGACGAAACCTATATTTCTTCAGGTCGTGCTACCGAAACCAGTGCCTTGCGGGTTTTAACCGTTGGTACTGATTGCAATTTAGGAAAAATGACCACATCGATTCAACTCGAAATGTTTTTACGTAATAAAATGCGCATTCGTGCACGTTTTGTCGCGACTGGGCAAAACGGTATGTTAATTAAAGGTCGTGGTGTTTGTATTGATCGTGTTGTTTCAGATTTTACTGCTGGCGCAGTCGAACGTTTGATGCTGCGTGAAGATCATGAAATGGATATATTAATTGTAGAAGGTCAGGGCTCGTTGTTATCGCCGCCGTATTCTGGTGTCTGTTTAAGCTTATTACATGGATGCTTGCCTGACGCGATGATTTTATGTCATCGAGCAGGGAGAAAAATTCATCGTAATTCTGAAGTGCCAATTCCACCGATTGAAGAATATGCAGAGCTCTATAACCGCATTGCGCAGCCGTTACACAAACACGCCAAGGTTGTTGCTGTGAGTGTTAATACCCAGGGCATGAGTGAGGAAGAAGCGCAGGCAGAAATAGATGCGATTGCGCAGGCAACAGGCTTACCCACTGCGGACATTGTTCGTCAAGGCAAAGAGGGGTGTAAAGTCCTGGCCAATGCAGTGCTCAATTATGCCAATGAGCATCTTGGGCGGAACATTCATCCCGATCCAAGCTGGGAACGTTCGCCAGACGAATTCAATCAACCGATCATCGGGCATCGCAAGCTGTCAGAATATTCCTAAACGGCTGTCCATGTGGTAATCACTAGCTTGTCATCTGCATAGGGGCTAGGCACAGCGCAGCGTTTTTCCTTATCAAGCATTGGCATCGACAGCGCTTATAGCAAGATGACTATGTCTGTTACAGTGAGTAGGAGTTTGGCAATGCGTTTATCATTATGGTTCTGTGTGCTCTTAATTTGTGCCTGTGCAACTGACCGTTCTCAATTGAATGCCGAGGAACAAGAACATCCGTTGGTGAAGTTAATGCGCCAATTGCCAAAAGTGCCAGTTGCTGATCCAGTGCCTTCAAAGGTGAGCGGCGAGCTGACGCCAATTTTGCCTGGATTAAAAATTGAAAAACAAAAACGTATTTATTTAGATGCATCGGTTATTTTTGACCAAGGGCCGCAAGATGGATTAGAAGCCGTCGCCTGTATGCCGGGTGGTAAAAATCATGAGAGCATGTTGTTGCTCACCTGTGGCAATGGCGCTTTAATTAAAAGTCTATTTATTGCGAATTTAGAGGTGGGCGATGGTGTTCCGAGTCCACAAGATTCAGGATTACCGGCACGCGGTTATCCGGTACGGGTGGTTTTGCGTTGGCGACCAGATCCAGTTATGGAAAAGGATGTATGGGTTGAGCGTGACATGAGCACGCTGGTTCGTGACCGCATTAGTAAATCACCGTTTCCACCATTGCCTTATGTCTATACCGGCAGTCGATTTCTCAGACAGACAGTGAAAGACAATAATGGTGAAGAGCGTGAGTCAGAGATTTTCATGCTCGATACGACCAAAACTCTGGTCACCAACTATGACGAGCCTGACACCTTATTGGCAAGCCCGTTTCCACTTGCTGGATTCGATATCTATTTCGAAGTTAACAGTGTCGACAGTCCTGCTGAAGACTCCAAGGTGCAGCTCTATTTTGAACGCGTCGATCTACCAATGAAGATAGCAATGGATGCGCAGGGCGCTTTTTACCAGGGCAAGAAGCTCCTCGATGAAGCAGCTCTTATTGCCTTAATGACAAAACATTTTGGTGCGAAAGCAAAGCCAGCAATGTTTGCGTATTCAGTTGAAGTTGCACCCAAAACTCCTCGAGAAATGGATGTGCAGGCGCGTCAGCGGCTCTTGGAAATAGCGATCAAGGCAAAGGTCTGGGCAGTGCCGCTCTTCATGCCGCATCAAGATTAAGGTACAGTAGCCAGTCGCCATTTAAGTCCGGTCTTGCGCGATGCTTGGGATGCGGGCACAATAGAGGCCGATACCCATCATCGGGATGGGTGTGTATAGATACTCGTTAAGAATACCCTATGGATTGGGTGTAGAGGAATCTCAATGGTCACGCTGGAAGAGCTTTTGCGCATCATGGTTGAACGAGGTGGATCCGATTTGCACATCGCTGCTGGATCGGCACCGCGCATTCGTGTTGATGGTGAATTGGAAGAAGTCGGAAGTGATATTTTAAACGGTGAGCACACCCAAAAATTAGTCTATTCGATTTTAGATGGGATGCAGATAGCGCGCTTCGAGCAAGAACAAGAGCTCGACATGAGTTTCGGTGTGCAGGGCGTTGGTCGATTCCGTGTAAATGTTTTATACCAACGCGGTGCTGTTGGCGCTGTCTTGCGTGTAATTCCCTATGAAATTTTTAACTTCGAACAGCTTGGTCTAGAATCAGGAGTCTGTGAACATTTATGTAATTTACGCAAAGGCCTGGTTTTGGTAACTGGCGCAACCGGCTCCGGAAAATCAACAACCTTAGCAGCCATGATCGATTTTATTAATACGTCGCGTCGTGAGCATATTATTACTATTGAAGACCCGATCGAATTTGTGCACCGCAATAAATCATGTTTAATTAATCAGCGCGAGGTCGGTACTGATACTGCCGGTTTCCACCAAGCATTGCGCCGCGTTTTGCGTCAGGACCCTGATGTGGTGCTTATCGGTGAGATGCGTGATAAAGAAACCATTGAAGCGGGTTTAACCCTAGCTGAAACAGGTCACTTAACATTCGCTACATTACATACATCCGACTGTGTACAGACCATTAACCGTATCGTTGACGTTTTCCCTGCTTATCAGCAGAACCAAATCCGTACACAATTATCGTTCGTACTTGAAGGTGTATTTTGTCAGCAATTAATTCCACAAATGAATAGTCGTGGGCGTGTTATGTGTGCAGAGATCATGCTACGTACGTCGGCTATTAGCTCGCTTATTCGTGAGGATAAATGTCACCAAATTCTATCGCATATCCAAACCGGTGGTAAGTCCGGTATGCGGACGATGAACCAAAGTTTATTCGAAGCTTATAAGGGCAATCTGATTTCTTGGGATGATGCTCTGGCACGGACTACTGATCCAGAAGATCTCAAACGTACGGCATCGCGAGAGGTGTAATAATGGTCCAATTAAATAGGTTAACACGTAAAAAACTTGGTGAAATTTTATCTGATAAGGGATTAATCACCGAAGAACAAATTCAGGACGCATTACGTGTCCAACATCAACAAGGTATTTTATTCGGCCAAGCCTTAGTTGAACAAGGTCTCATTACAGAAGACCGCATTGTATCGGTTTTAATCGAACAGTTTGGTATTCCATTTATTAAACCGTCTGAATATGAAATAAGTGAAGATCTTTTAGAAATTTTTGACCCAGCAATGATGAAGCGATATCAATTTGTACCCTTGGATTCCATTGGTTCTATTTTAATCGTGGCAATTGCTGGACCATTAAATGAGGAACTCTTAAATACGTTTGAAAACGAAACTGGGTGTACGGTGCAACCATTTTTAACCAAAATGAGTGAAATCGACTCTGTGTTAAGCAAGTATCAGGTAGGATAATCGTATGGCTAACGTAGCGGGTTATAACCGTAAGCTTCAAAACATCTTGGCTCAGCAGGAATTGGTTCCGGCAGATCAACTTGATGAAATGTACAATAATGCTAATCGCGAAGGCGGCTATCTTGCCAATAAAATCATTGAAGGTGATTATATTGACGAAATTTCGCTTATTGGTTTGGTCAGTGAAGATTGCGGTATTCCGCCAATCGACCTAGAGAAAATCAACGTCGACCTTGACGGTATCGCTGACATGAACAAAGGCGAATTGCCACTTGATGAAGACGATGCAAAAAAATTCACCATGTTACCATTGGCGATACTTGGAAATAATTTAACAGTTGCTGTGGCTAATCCGTATGACGTGGTGACGTTGGATGACATGAAGTTAGCTATTCAAAAAGATATCTATCCAGTTTTGTCAACTGAACGCGCGATTAATAACGCGATTGAAAAACATTATAATAAGAAAGATCAAGAACTTGCTGCGGTAATGGATAACCTCGGTGAAATGGACGAGCTCGATGATGTGATGCTCTCTGAAAAATCAGATGGTGAAGAAGGCGAGGAAGGTGACGCTGACTTATTAGCTGGTGGTGCTGGTGGTGAATCCCCTGCAGTAAAACTAGTGAATATGTTAATCCTCGGTGCTTTGAAAGATAAGGCGTCGGATATTCACATTGAGCCATTTGAAAAACGCGTTCGCGTTCGCTATCGTATTGACGGTGTTTTGCAGGAGAAAAATCCAATTCCGAAACGACTGCAAGGTGCATTGTGCTCGCGTATTAAAATTATGACCGACACCATGAATATTGCGGAACGTGGTAAACCGCAGGATGGACGTTTCCAGGTGAAGGTTGGTGGTTCTGCTATCGACTTTCGTGTGAACAGTTTGCCGTTGGTCCACGGTGAAAAAATATGTATGCGTATTTTAGATAAATCGAACTTGGCGGGTTCTTTGGAATCGCTGTGTTTCGAGCCAGGTGTACTTGATATTGTGCGTCGTTCTATTGCGGCGCCGTATGGAATGTTCTTGGTAACGGGTCCGACTGGTTCCGGTAAATCAACAACCTTATATTCAGCACTGCAAGCGGTGATGACGATTGAAGATAATGTGAACACCGTGGAAGACCCGGTGGAATTTGAAATTGATGGACTCAACCAGTGTCACGTGAATCCCAAACGTGGATTAACCTTCGCTAGTGCCCTGCGTGCACTTTTGCGTCAAGACCCAGATACGATCATGATCGGGGAAATTCGTGATAAAGAGACCATTGAGATTGCGGTGAAGGCCGCACTCACCGGTCACTTAGTGTTGTCCACGCTTCATACCAATGACGCACCGTCGACTATTAACCGTATTGTCGATATGGGAGTTGAGCCATTGATGGTGGCTTCAGCTGTTTTGGCAGTATCTGCTCAACGTCTTGGACGTCGTTTGTGTAATGGTTGCAAGGTTAAAATGGAGCCTGATGAAATCCCGAAACCAGAAGAACTCATTTCTTATGGTTATACCGAGGAAGAAATCGAAGGCATTGAGCTCTATAAGCCAGTTGGCTGTAGTTTATGCAATGGTGGATACAAAGGTCGTTTCGCCATGGTTGAGTGCTTGGAAATGACCAATGAATTGAAGCGCATTGTTATTAAAGGCGGTTCAAATATTGAGTTACGTAACTGCGGTGTTGAAAATGGCATGGTCACCTTGCGTCGTGCAGGGCTCATGAATGCGATGCGTGGCATCACTTCTGTAGAAGAAGTTCTACGCTTGTCTGTTGGTGAGGAAGAAGATCCGAATGAGGGTGGCGGTCATTAGCACCGCAGATCCGACTCTTTCGTAGTTTTGCTGCTGAATGACGCGAGTGTTAGCTTGTAAGTCGTGTGTCAGAGTTTTTGACAATCTTCTGCTGGTATATCTAAAATTCGCACCATATTGGTAGCCCATGCAAAATACACGTTACTACCCCAATATACTTGGCTTAGGTTCTTTGATGGCGCTCGTGATACTCTGCGTGGCTGCCCCAGTTCAGGCGGAGGAAGCGTCAGGAAGCGAGCAGGCTCCACCAGAACGCACCGTGATCTTTGCCCCAGCTGGCCTTGGTCCCTTCAAAGACAAGGATGCTGACAAACGCATCCCTCGCGAGATGGTCGACTACGTCAAACGTAACAAGGCGAAGTTCGAAGCGCGCCTGGCTGAGACCCTGCCCAATGGCGATGATGACATTTGGAAGGATGCCGATACTGCCCGTCGTATGAGTAGTGGTGCCCATTTCGCCATTGTCACGACTGTCGAAAGCCTCGAGTCGAAGCGTAATAATTTATTAGTAAACAAAAAATATAAGAAGAAATCTTTATTTGCAAAAATTACAGTGCGCGCGATTAATCCAGATGCTGGTGAAATGTGGTCAAAATCATTTACCGGTATTTTGAATGAAAAACGCAGCGAGCCTGAGGGTGATGCGCTTGGTAAAGAGAAGCAGGCAGTTCAAAAAGCCTATGCGAAATGCATGGACGCATTATTAAAATGGCTCAACAGTAAATACGATGCCGAAAACAATAGATTTCCACCAGCTAAAATGAAGCCGATTAAAGAATTGCCGTTAATGGATATTAAAATTACATCTATTCCACCAGGTGGTAAAATATTTGTAGACGATATAGAGCGTGGTTTAACTCCAACGGTTGTACCGCTTACTGCGCGTGAATGGACTATTAAAATAGAACGTCAAGGCTACGAAACTTGGGTGAAGAAAGTGAAAATTTCTCCAGAAATGGTTATTCAACCTGCCTTGAAGCCGATCGAAAAGAAATAACGGCCTAACTTTCAGTTAATGGATTAAACCCGATGCATTGTCATCGGGTTTTTTCGCAAAGGGATTCCCATGTATCGTCTCCTCATTATACTCGTTGTTTTATTGGTATTTGTATCGTGTGCCCGTGATCGTGAATGGGTAGAACCACAAAAAAGCAGTGACACGGATCCGAATGCATTGAATGAATTAGAAGGCCGTCTGGTCTTAACCGCTCCAGCAGCCATGGAAGAAGTAATCGATGTTTATGAGGATGCAGCTGGTGGTTATGCCCGTCAGGTCAATAATATTTTAAAGCGTCGCATCGAGAGCGCGCGTTTTATGTACGGACCAACTTTACCTAATGCAGCAGATCCCGTATGGTTAAGCGGTCCTTATGCTGGAGCCCAAGGCGCTAATTTAGTTGTTTTGGTTGATTTAGAAAAAATAGAAGAAGTGCCGGGAATTAATGGTCCGGCTGGTCCACGCAAAGATATGAAGGCAACAATTTTAATGCGTGTGCTCAATGCCCAAGGCCAAGTTATTTGGAAAAAAACCCATAGCGCACAAGTGCCTAATTCAGAATCGCATAAATTTAGAGGCTCTTCATCGCCAACGGGTCGTGCGGTGTGGAATGCAAATTTAAAATGCATTAATGCATTGAAGGATTGGTTGGATGCGCAATCGGATACCGAAGAATTCGGCAAAAAAGAGCCACAAGCAGTAGCCAAACCAAAGGCGACGATGCATAGTGTGCTTATTAGTTCAGATCCAAAAGGTGCTGATATTTTGGTTAATGGTCAATTTAAAGGCAATACACCAATTCGCATTTCATTACCAGCAGAAGAGCTCGAAATAAAAATTGAGCGTGCGGGCTATGAAGTGTGGACACGTAAGTTGACACCAAGCGAAGGCATGGAAGTGAAGCCAGCTTTAAATCCCAAGCCCTAAGTTGCGCGCAAACAACGAGAATAAAGAGACGTAGCTAGTTATAAGTCCTGCATACAGCTGTATTTTACGATAATCATCTGTACTCATCGATTTTGCAGTTAGACTTACAGGACTCAGCGCAAGCTAGTGGGGGTCAATATGCGATTAGCAGTGGTTTGTTATCCGACCTATGGTGGTAGCGGTGTCGTGGCAACGGAACTGGCTATGCACCTTGCCGAGCGTGGCCATGAAGTTCATGTCATTGCCTATGAAACGCCATTTCGTCTTGCCTGTCATTTACCAAATTTAGTTGTGCATAATGTCGATGTCAGTGATTATCCGTTATTCTTACATCCACCGTATGCTTTGAATTTGACCAATAAAATAATTCAGGTGGTAAAAGAATTCGATCTCGAATTAATTCATTCACATTACGCAATTCCGCATGCCAGTTCAGCGTGGATGGCGCGCGAAATTTTATGTCGCGAGCATAAGCGTTGTGTGCAGTTAGCCTGCACCTTGCATGGAACTGATATTACCTTGGTTGGCCGCGATCCGGCGTTTTATGAATTAACGCGTTTTGCCATCGAGCAGCAAGATTTATTAACGGTGCCAAGTGCATGGTTAGCCGATGATACCGCTGAAGCATTTTCAGTAGATCGTCAAAAAATATCAGTGGTTCCAAACTTTGTCGATCTCGAACGCTTTCAGCCTAAGCGTAATTGCCAATGGCGTAAATGTATTGCACCGAACGGTGAAAAAGTCATTTCGCACATTTCTAATTTTAGACCAGTGAAACGAGTTGATGAATTAGTTCGCGCTTTTGCTGTATTACGAGCTCATGATATTGAAGCGATTTTGGCTTTAGTTGGTGATGGTCCGGAATTACCGAAGGCTGAAGCATTGGCGCGTGAATTAGGCGTACGTGAATATGTAAAAGTACTTGGTAAAATGACCAATATCGAAGATGTGCTGCAAGCCAGTGATGTCTTTATGTTGCCAAGTCGCGCGGAATCCTTTGGTTTAGTTGCACTCGAAGCAATGGCCTGTGGCGTACCGGTGATTGGTTATCACGCCGGTGGCTTACCTGAGGTCGTCGAAGATGGTGTGAGCGGTATTTTATGTCCCGAAGGTAGTGATATTTGCATGGGCGGTATCACGGCGAGTTTATTAGAAGACACTGAGCGTTTGGAAAACATGCGCATCGCCGCACGTAAACGCGCAGAAAAATTTGCAGCTAAACCAATTATTGATCATTATGAAGAACAGTTATTGCAATTAGTGGCCAATTGCGAAACCGTTGTTGCTAAATGATTCGAAAGAAATCTCATGAATGAAGCGCGTGAGGCCTATATCCAAAAGCACATCACTTGGTTTTGTGAAGAGGAATTTCCAGATGATACGGGGATTCAATGGCCGATACTAGGTTTCCAACATCATGATGGCTTAGTCTTTGTAGAGGTTGAGCCACAACCGAACCAGGTTGGTTACGATAAATTCAAATTTGTGTTTTCATTTAACGACCCGCAAAAGGTTTGCATTGTTGCTACCTATTGTTGGGAGAATGAAGAATTTTCGCTGTTAAGTTGTATGCCGGAGATGAGCGACAAGTTGCCGCCTGTTTTGAATATTTGATTATGTCAGGGTGCTAGCTGCCAATCACATTCAGGACCGAAATAATTTATGCCTGGATACCACACATTGTGCGTCGCTGGTGTGCCATTCATGAAATTTCCATCGCATTCGAACAACAAGCGTGTGCACAGTTGCTCGACTAATTCCCGCTCTTCAAAGACTCGATTGTTGTCTTCCGTGTAATCGCTCGGTAAATGATAGAGCTGGTACATATTGACTTTAGGAATCGTGGTTTGACGCAGTTTCCAGCCGTCATCAGTTACAAGAGATGGTCCCATTTGCCCGGCGAAAATTACTGGTTCGCCACGCTTGGCGTCTTTATTACCGCGCAGTGTATTTAAATAAGAAATACCATCTTTATTGTCAGGTAGAGGCAGTCCTAATAAATCCGCGAGGGTCGCCATCAGGTCATAATTAGCGATCATGCGCTCAGTGCTGGAATTGGCCTCTATCTGTCTCGGCCAGCGGGCTAAAAACGGCAGGCGTACGCCGCCTTCCCAGTTGGTGAATTTCAAACCTGACAGTCCATCGTTACCATTAAATATATCACCACTCGCTTCACTCGTGAATTTCGTTTCGATATTATCATATACATTGCCTTGAAGGTCTTGACCAGAGTAACAGCGTCCTTCTTGGCGATAATAGGTGGCATGCCCATTGTCTGAGCAAAACATCACCATGGTTTTATCATCGATACCGAGCCGTTCGAGTTCGTCGAGTATTTTACCGACCGTTTCATCTAAGCGCAGAACCATTGACGCATATTCTTTTTCATAATCGGTTAATTCAGCGATGTCTTTAACACTCGGGTGAACTTCGGGAATTATAATAGGTCCATGAGGTAGTTGGCTTGGGTGATAGAGGAAAAACGGATTATCACGATTTTCTTGAAGGAAAGAAATAATTTTATCATCGAATAAATCTTGTGAGTAAACTTTGCGCTCACTGCGATCCCAGCGTTCTTCTTTATTTTCATCTGATTCATTGCCACCTTTGGACTTGCCACAATCGAGTCGTGTATTGCCCTTGATGCTGATCATGTCTCCATTTTCGAATAAATATGGCGGATAAAATCCGTGACAGTCGACGTGATCGTAATAGCCGTAGTGATAGTCCCAGCCATGACGACGA
Organism: Planctomycetota bacterium; assembly: GCA_028280785.1. Classification (GTDB taxonomy): domain Bacteria; phylum Planctomycetota; class UBA11346; order UBA11346; family UBA11346; genus JANQLF01. The sequence goes on along the minus strand of JANQLF010000238.1, from coordinate 5,820 downwards.
ACTTCGCGATCAGTAGTAGCAAATCCCCATTCCAATTTTCCGATTTGACCAGTTATATACCCAGCTTGTTTAGGTACTTGCGCAAGAAATGTTTCATGTGCATCGGGGTTCAGACTAATGGTGTGAATTAATTCAGATAATTCATCAAGCTCCATGCGCCCTTCGGCGACGCGTCGATATACGCCGCCTTTCGAATAGGTCCAACCGCCACGGTGGCAATCATGGGTACCGGTAATCATGCTGGCGCGCGCGGGTGCGCAAAAAGAACAGCCATAGGCATTGTTAAAGCGCATGCCTTCATTAGCTAAGCGATCAATGTTTGGTGTTTGAAAAAATCGTTGTCCGTAACAGGAGAGCATGCCGCGGCCGAGATCGTCGGCGTATATAAAAATTACGTTTGGTTTATCAGTCATAGCGATCAGCATAACTGATCTGTAATTAATAAAAGTATTTTATAAACGTATAAACCATGTGTTAACAAGATTTACATACATGTATTGTTTATTGTGAAATGAAGGAATGACTATAAAAGTGATCTATGAAAAATGTATGCTGTCTTGTCTTTTTACTTTGTTCCATGAGTGCTTGCTATGAGTCTCGGCAAATTACCAAAGATAATTTAGCTTATTTAATTGGCCGTACGCAAACTGGTGATTTGGGCTATGTTGGTTCAACGGAAGAGGCGCATCATTTTCAGTCAAATTTCGTTCTCAATCCTACGCAGAAATATCATATTCTGAAAAGTGCACTGGCTTTACGACCCGAAATCCCTTTAATTAAACATGCGGACCTTGAAATAGAGGGCTATCGATACCAAAAAGAATACGACCCAAAAACTAAAAAAGTCAGTCGCGAGGGTTTTATTGGAACTAAGGATGGGAAAATGCTCGAATTCAAATGGCTTGAACCAAAAACTGATGCGGATATCGAACTCTAAAAACCAAGAGCCAAGAACTATTAAGCCCGCGGGTGAGCCTTATTATAGACATCACGTAAATGTTCTAGGTCAAGATGCGTATAAATTTGTGTTGTGTTTAAAGATGCGTGACCAAGTAATTCTTGTACGCTGCGAATATCAGCGCCAGCTTGTAATAAATGTGTAGCAAAACTGTGGCGCAAAGTATGTGGGCTGGTTTTCTGTGAGAGGCCACTGACTTGTAAGTAGTGATCAAGGATGCGACGTACATCACGATCATGTAAACGCTTTCCACGCACACTTAAAAAAGAACCACGCTCATTATCTGCTGTGCCGTGATGAGAGTCGCGTGTCTGGAAATAGGCTTTTAATGCTTGGATGGCTGGATCACCGAGTGGTGCCAATCGTTCTTTTTTGCCTTTACCACGCAGGCTGACTAATTCATGGCGAAAATTGATACTGTCATCATTAATGCCCACGAGTTCGCCGACACGAGCGCCCGTGCTATACAGAACTTCAAGTATAGCTTTGTCGCGTAAGGCTTTTTCGTCGCTGCCCTGCGGTGCATCGAGTAATTTGTCGATGTCGTCATTCTCTAAATAATGTGGTAACTTGCGTCCCAGCTTGGGTGCGCGCAATAAACCAGCGGGATTATTTTCGACGCGCTCACTGCGGGTTAAAAATTTGCCGAAGGCACGTGTCGATGAGACAATGCGCGCTAGTGTACTCGGGGCGAGGTTGAGCTCAGCTTGGTCAGCAATAAAGGCGCGTAGTGAATGCGCATCCAGCATTTTTACATCTTCAATGTCTGATGCTTCTTTTGCCATCCAGTCGAGGAGGCGTTGCATGTCCGAACGATAGGCACGCAGGGTGTGTTCACTTGATTGGCGAACATTGAGCAGGTAATCTAAAAATGCATCACTCGCTGCAGCAATTGTTTCGGGCATTGCTGTTTTTAACCGCAATTAAAAAAAATTAAATCTAAAAAATAATATTTATTGCAATGGTACGATACGATTGAGACCACCACAGTGGATGCATGCCGCATTGTATTCTTGGTTACTGCGCTGAACGGCAAAAGCTTGGCCGCAATGTGCACAAGCTACTTGGTAACTGGCCGGTTGAGCAACTTGAGCGACCTGTGGTGCTTGTTGTTGCGGCGGCGGTGGTGGCGGCGGTGGTGGAGCTGCTTGTTGCTGCTGCACAGGTTGCTGCTGCTGTTGGGCCGCTTGTTGTTGAGCCTGGGCAACATCTTCAGTGAAAGAACCGGTGGTGGTTCGACGAACACGTTGCGTCGACTGCGGGTTCATACCAGGTACTTGGTTTGTTGGTGGTTGCTGTTGTTGGCTGTTCGGATTTTGCACGCGACCAGTGGCCGGGAAAAATTGATCCATGGATGCTTGCTGTTGTTGTGGAGGTGGTGGGGCCTGTTCTTCAGTGGATCCAGTGACACTGCGTCGAACACGGTTGGTGTTCTGATTGCCGTGACCGACATTAAAGGTTCCTGATGGTTGGCGTCCGTAAGCGCCAGGCACTTGGCCAGATGGCTGTCGTTGATACGAATTCGATGGATTTTCGATACGACCAGTGCCACTTCCACTGAGTTTGGAAGTGCCAAAGTACGGGGTATCGCTTTGATGCTGTTTGTTTGCTACGCCGTTAGCGAAGTCGTTTAATTCATTGAGTGGGACGGGATAATCAAAAAAGGTTTTACAACCAGCTTTTAATGCCTCGGTTCGTACTTCAGGACTGAGCTGGCGTGCTTGGATGCACAAGGCGAAGGCAGGTTGCAGATTTTTCATGTGCAGTTCGGTAAACAGGCGTACCCCATCAAATCCAGCTAAGCGATAGGAGGCGATGACCGCATCGTAGGCCTTGTTAGCAGCAGCACGTCCCTGAACGGCCTGCAAAGCCTGAACACCATCAGTACACGTCTCCACCGAATGGCCATTCCCCATGAGAATTTGCGCACACATCAGTGCGGAGTTCACATCAGCCTCAGCAATGAGAATGTGAAGAGCCATTAGCGTAACTGCCTTTTCCTAATCAGATGCACTTCAATCATTATAAGTCTAATAATAGTATGTTAATTAAGGTTTGCCAAGAGCTCATAAGCTGGTTGTGGGTATGCAATTTACAACAGATTGACGTGCTAAGAAAACCGAGTTTACGGCGTTGCCACTTGTTGACGACTGAGTTTCTGAGACAGTGCGCCCATGCGCAATTGGCGTCGCCATCTGATCACCCTGAGCTTATTGATTTTTGTTACGATAATTCTCGGTCCCTTGGGTCTTGGCGAGTGGATCTGGTCTAAACCCCGACATATGACCGAGCAGCTCATGGTTTCCCAGACCCAGGCTGGCGACGAAGCCTACGACAAGGAAATGCATGAATTACGTGAAAGTCTCTTGTTGAAAAGCAAGGAAGTCGCTGATTTACAAGCCCGTTTATTGTCGATGAAACAAAGCAAAGAGTTAACCGATAATGGGACCATGGAAATTATTTCATACGACGCGCGCGTTACCTCGCGAACTCGTGGTCAACGTGAACAATACGTGGAAATAAATAGAGGTGCATTAGAGGGTGTGCGTCGGGGTATGGCGGTTTGCGCTGGGCGTAGCTTGCTTGGCTTGGTTATCGGTGAACACCGACATAGCTCCTTGGTGCGATTGATTTCTGATCCGCAGAGTCACGTCGCCGCCCATATCTATGATGGTAATACACGGCTTGAAGGCGGTGTTTTAGTTGGGGCTAAGCAATCAGGCATGTGTGAAATGAAATTTATCGAAGACCGTGCTGGTCTCTTAATTGAGCCCGAGCAATACATTGTGTCGGCCGGAACCGACGGAATTGTACCCGAGGGTCTGATTTTGGGTATCGTGGTGAAGGCAGAGCGTGGTAAGGATTCAGATAATTGGCAGATTTTGGTCCAACCCCTACGCCCTATTCATGCCGTAACTGAGGTTATTGTGAGCCGCCGACCCATTGCTGAATCTGAGGGTAGACATTGACCAGCTCTAGACTTGGGGACACTGATGCACCCATGCTGACTGTCCCACGTTCGTTACTGATCGTAGTTTGCCTCGTCTGTACCACATTAGTGTTACAGGGCGAAGACAATGATTCGATGTGGCCGCCATTACCTGAGGCCATGCTGAAGGATGCCGAAGCGGCCATGTTCATCAACCGGCCGCGTGAGCTGATAGGCAATATGGAGAAGAGTGCTACCGAAGCAGCCGTAGCCATCGATGATATTTTCCAAGCCTTAGCCAACCAGCTCTACCGTTCACGCAACTTGGACGGCATCGACCAGAACCGACCAGCGATGCTCTTGTGGCGCAAAGGTCGTGCACCTTTGCTCGGTATCATTCCGATCAGCAATCGTGAAAAATTCCTCAAGAGCTTTGGCAAAGTTGTCGGCGTTTATTCGCAGATGACCCGGGTTGCCGAAAATGCTGGTACCACGGTCTATAAGCAAAACACCGAAGACGGTCTCATTGAATATCGTCTTCTTATTCGTGACCAGACGGCTTATCTCGGTCGCAGTGCAGCCGAATGTAATTTGCTTTCTGAGTTGAAACTACAGGAAGAGCCATCGGCACCGATGTATCGTTTCTATATCGATAATCCTTACGATTTTTTACCACGCATTGAGAATGCCTTTGGACAAACTGCTGATCCACTCTTAGCTGAGATCAATAATCTTATAGCTGGTGAATGGGATCTTTTATTACAACAAGTTAAAAATATTACCGTTGAAGCATCGGTCGATGTTAAGCAGAATCTATCGGTCAAATGTAAAATTTTGCCGATTAAAGAAAGCACCTTGGCTTTATGGACTGATCGTCAACAAAACCAAAGTTCGCGTTTATTATCACTGCTCGATTTCGATAAGTCATCAGTAGCGATTTATGGCAACATCAGTTGGGCTGGTGGTATTAAAGAAACCGCGATCCGCATTGCTAAATTTATTGAGCGTTATTCAAAATCTGAAAACAAAAAAACGATCGCTAAGGCTTTGAGCTCGTGGGGCGCATTGTTTGATCGCCAAGCAGCCTTTGCCCAGTGTTTGCATTTACGCAGTGCTGAAGATGGAGTTTTGGATATTTACGGTATCGGTGTTCAGGAACAGGCGCGCTCATTAGAGTTAATTGGTTATCAACAGATACTCGAAAATTTCATGAGTGAAAAAATTGAAGAGCAAAAAGTAAAAGTTGGTGACCTTGGTATGGTCGAAGGGCAGCAAGCTTACTGGAAAACCACACCATTTGTTGGTGAGAGTAAATGGGAAGAAGTCTTTATGGCAACTGATGCCCATATGATTGAATCGTGGGGCATGGGTGAGCGTAAAGTGATTAGTAAACGTGCTTCAGGAATCGTTGAAAAATTAGATAAGTCTGTATCGCCAATTGGCAATGCTGGCATCGTGGTCGTGCATATGAAATTGCATAATATTTTAAGAGAAATTTCAAATTTGAGTGGGGGCATTGGTTATAAAATTGAAGATGCTGAAATATCAATGGCGATGAGTATGGATAACGATCGCCGCTTAGTATTTGGCCTTGATTTTCCGTTAACAAAAGTTGCCAAATCCATTCGAGCAAGTGATTGGACTGCTGTTGTCCAGAAGCTTGAATCTTTATTACTAGAGAACTTGACAGACAAATAGGAGTTATCACAGATATGACTGTGAAGAAGGTAGCCATTTTGACTGCCGGTGGTCTTGCACCGTGTCTTTCTTCAGCCGTTGGTGGGCTGATCGAACGTTATACTGATTTATTTCCCGATGTAGACATTATCGCATACAAGAGTGGCTATAAAGGCCTACTGCTTGGCGAGAGTATTCATATTACCCCAGACATGCGCGAAAATGCGTTTAAATTACATTTTCATGGTGGGAGCCC
>JANQLF010000270.1 GCA_028280785.1 Planctomycetota bacterium | reverse complement strand
ATCCAGAATATCTGTTTTTAGCATTGATAAACATATTCAAGCTAGGTGTTTTGCGGTAGCCAATAACTTCAAAACTGAGTTTGAACTCTTCACCAAGTGATTTATTCAGGCTAATATTGTTGATACCTGTTGATTCGTTTTGAGGTGACCGGGCACGTAAAGTGCCATTTTCAACATACCAATGCGATGCTTTGCCCAAATCGATCTTGGTGCCCATGCGAGTAGTGCTGTCAGCAAAATAAGTCCCTGACCAGTTGGCAGCTAAGTCTTGCTGGTTATAGTCATCGAAATTTTCTTGATAAATCGTTATCCATTTTTCGTCATTTTGAATTTGTTGCTGTTGATGGTACCAGGCTGAAGCAGCAGCGCTAATGAACAGTAATAGAGAAACGATGGTAAATGTTTTTAAGTTGAAGAAACGACTTTTCTTACTGAGTGTTGCGGAAATAGGTCCACCACGTTGAAAGGCGATTAAATCCTGTCTGAGCGCCTCGACGCTGGGGTAACGATTTTCAGCTTGAGCTTGCATGGCTTTTTCAGCTATGGCTAAGAGCGCATGCGGAACGCGTTCGCGCTCTGCGATGCTTGCTGGTGTATAAACGCCTTTTTGTTTGAGTTCCCAAAAAGTATTTGGGTTATCATCATATAATGGGTAGCGCAGTGTTAAGATGTGAAACAGGGTACTGCCGATGCAATAGACATCACTCAATTCATCGCAGCGTTCTTTGCGTGCTTGTTCGGGAGACATATACATCGGCGTGCCGAGTATTTTCAGATCCTCTTGTTGACGTTGTTCCGCTGTGGTACTGGTTCCCCAATCAACTAATAAAACATCACCATGGCGACCTACCATGATATTTCCAGGTTTCACGTCACCGTGGACCACGCCTTGGCTATGCGCATAGGCAATGGTTTCGCAAATTTGTAGCATAATTGATGAAATGCGAATAGGGTTGGCGATATGTGGATGGGTTTGATGCTGCGAACGATCAATAATTTCCTCTAAATTTAAATCAGCAGTTTTACGTGAGGTGTAAAAGGGCAGTGCACCATCGGTAAAGTCAAGGTCGTGAATGGGGAGTATGCCGGGGTGATCAAGGTGGGCTGTTTTTTTCGCCTCTTGAATAAAAAATTCTATACGCTCGTAATCTTGATTTTGTTCTGGGTGTAAAAATTTAACGGCAATATTGCGCTCTAGGTTATTGTCATGGATGGCAAAAATTTGTCCGGTTTTATCGGCGGCAAGGAGAGCATTGACGCGGTAGCGCCCAGGGATGTAACTATCGACAAGCCGTTCATTAGCGCTTTCGCTATCAATGTTGACACGTTGCGAATCAAATTGATTTTCCCAGTCATCACTTTCAGTGGCGGCTTCACGACTGAAGCTAATGTTTTCATCATTCGGATAAAAATCGACGAATTTATGTTCGAGCTCGCCTTCATCTAAGGTGTCGAGTAAAACATTGCGTACATCACTCGAATCAATTGCTTGGTCGGGATCCTCATCACTAATCGTTTGGGTTAAATTAACTAGGCCAGCTTCGTTAAAAGAATCATCTGAAATGGTTTGAGCGAGCGCTTTTTTATAGCTCTCCCGATAGTCATCAGGTTCCGTTTTTTTGGTCTCGTTCAAGTCGTGATTCATGAGTCGGTACGCTATCCAATCATCATTGGCAATATGGTTTTATTTGATGCAATCATCAACGAAACTGAATGCCTTTGATATGTAGGTTGAGTGTACATTTCTGTGAAATCTATGCAATAAAGTAACGATAGAATTATGCGCGAATACCGTGGGTGTTATACCGCCATATATTATGTATCCGACTATACTAAAGGGCTGTTGGACGTACTTGACAGCTGGTAATACGCATAGTGCTTGCTTCAATGCCGATACATTGCCATAGTCGAGGCCCATGCAGAAGAGCTTTAACTGCCCACACTGTGATAAGAAGTATCCGGTGCTGCCTACGCTTGTTGGCAGAAAAGTGCGCTGCACGGCATGCAAAAATGTCTTTCAATTACAATATGATGGCATCGCAATCAAGGTGGGAGGGGCTGCGCCACCTGAAGCGCCCAGTAAGCCTGAGCCTTCTGCATTGGAATCAAAAAGTCCAAGTAAGGCACCCTTGGCCAAAGATGTCGAACGCAGTAAAGCGGCTGCAAAAGTTCGGCCACAGACACAAGCGATTCGACGTAAAACTGAACGCATAAAAAAAATTCGTAGTTCCCTGCAAGATGCAGCAGAAGCAGCCGTAGAATCGGTTGCCAAAGAGCCGAGTGCACCAAGTAAAGCATCAGCACGCCAAGCAGCAGAGCCTAAAGAGCAAAAACGTAAAGATTCCATGCAGGTCGTTCTGACCAATTCTGGAAACAAAGAAGGTCAAATACGTTTTCGCTATGTCATAACTATCTTAATAATTTTAGGCATAGGTTTTTTGTTATCGATGATGATTGAATCAAGCATCGAGCGTCAAACACTTGAACAGTTCACTGCGGAATTAGCGGAAGAAGATCTAAAATATCCACGACGCATGGAAGCGTATCGTGAACGTATGTTGGTGTATACGCGTGATGGATTACGTCAGCCACCAATTTTATTAAATGCTGATGATGGCATCATTGCAGAACCATTGGCAATTGATTGGACGGAAGTGGTGGCAGCCTGTGCGCCAGAATTAGAAGATTTGGAATTAAGTCGTCGTTTTGCGTTATGGCATGATGCGGGTCAGAGTGCGCGCATAGAAGAATTATGGGGAAAGCATCCACCAAATCAGCACATTGAAGAATTTTATTTAACCTTGCAAAAAGAAAAAATTAATTTTTTGCGTTTCGAACAACTGCAGCCTAAATTGATTGATAAGGGTTTGTCAAAGCAAGCGATCTACGTAGCGAGCCTTTTATTGGCGGGAACACGAGATGCCGAAGGTCGACCCTGTTTAGATAAAGGGCTGCGTGGTGGCATTATGCCGAGTGAGTTAGTTTTATTTGAATTCTCCAGTCCCAATGGTCATTTATTGATTCATGGTGAAGGCAGCTATCGCTTTTCGAAAAGCAAGTTCTTCTGTGGTCTTATAGCTGGTTTTTCAGGATTCCCGCAGCAAGTCGACGAGTGGCGTGTCCTCGACTTTCGCACAGCGCAGCATATGGATGCGTTTTATGGCAAGGAACACAACCCGCTCATTTTAGCAGCAGCGGTTTCACATCAAAAACTTGATGAAGAATTGGGTGAAAAGCTCGAGGCGTTGAAATCGCGCCGTCGATCAAATTGATACTATCTGGTCGAATAGATCGAAATTCCGCTGTTTTTGTGTAATTACAGCTCCTATCGTGACGCTATCTTAGCATCATCTGCATGAGCTTGTACTTCGTAAGTCTTGCTTGCCCTTGGCGTTGAAAGCCGATGATTGGATGCGGAGTTTTGATGGTCGATCCCATTACCAAACAGAAACAGCTTAAGGAGACCTTGGCTAGCACCTTGCCAGAGGAAGCGCTGAATGCACAAGGGATTAAGGGTCGTATAAATCAAGAGGCCACCATTGATGACGATAAGCCAACTGCTGCAACGCTGAATGAAGACGCGGTACTCATTGAAACGTCATCTGAATTGCTACTGGAAACACCTCATTTGGGTGCCAAAGCACAAGGCGTTCTCGCTGAAGAGATAGAATTTGAAAATCGCTATCAAATGAAGTCCCTCCTTGGCAAGGGTGGGATGGGTAAAGTTTATGAATTTCACGATCTTAATTTGAAACGTGAAGTGGCCATTAAGGCCATGAAAAATCCAGGAACAGCTAACAACAAACATATTGCTTCGTTAATTAATGAAGCGCGCGTAACAGCATCGTTGGAGCATTCTGGCGTTTTGCCTGTGCATGATCTCGATTTCACGGAATCAGGTGAAATTTATTATACGATGCGTAAAGTCGAAGGGATGTCCTTGGGCGACGCCATCGAAAAATTGACTAATGGCGAGGACGTTGAAGAAATTGCCACGCTCAATGATCGCATCAACATAATGTTGAAAGTGTGCGACACCTTAGAATTGGCACATCGACAGTCGATTCTCCATCGGGATATTAAGCCTGAAAACATTATGCTGGGTCAATTTGGCGAGGTATTCGTAGTTGATTGGGGTACGGCACTAATTTTAAGTGAAGAAAGTGCTAATAAAGCTAATCGTGTGGGCACGCCGATCTTTATGTCACCAGAACAATCGCGACGTGAAGGTCCTTCGATACAAAATGAGATATATAGTTTGGGCGCGACTCTCTTTCAGCTCTTGTTTTTACGCTTTCATATGTTCACGGAACGTTTAGACGAATTTTGGGAGCATAAAAAGATTGGGCATATTGATCCGATAAGTGATGAAGAACGCCAGCGTATTCCAGGCCCGTTATTAGCGATTATTTTAAAGGCTTTAGCTGCAGACCCTAAAGACCGTTATCAAAGTGCCGAGGACTTAGCTAAGGATTTGCGCAGTTTCCAGGCCGGTATGGCAGTGAGCGCCTTTACCGATACGGCGTGGGGCTTCATGCTGCGTTGGTACAAGCGCAATAAGCGTCTGGTCATGATCGCATTAATTATGATGATACCAATCATCGCACTTTTGGCCTTGGGTTGGAATATTATTAGTAGTGTGAATGAAGAACGAGAACGGCGTTGGGAGCTGGTCTTTGAGGATACTTTCGATCGAAAAGAAATAGGTGCGAACTGGAAAATGGATGCAGGTCGCGGTGACATCATCGATAATAATTTGGTAATTTCAGGCGACGCTGGCGTTGAAGCGCGATTATTGATTCCGCATGATCCCATTGTTCGCTTTGAATTTCAGGCGCGCGTGCCACCGGGCTATAATGCTTGCGATATGTCTGCCTATATGTTCACCACGCCTGGAAAATTGGACTCATTTCATGAACCATCCGGATATTTGTTTGGTTTTGGTGTCGGTAACAATGAACGTTCAGTATTGCGACGTGCCGGACATATTATGGTGTCGCGTAATGATGTGCTGATTGAGCCAGGTAAATGGCATACTGTCGTCTGCGAAAAAGACTCTACCTCGGTAAAATTATTTATTGATGGTGAGGAGGCCTTGGCAGTTGAAGATCATTATCCGCCTCGTTTTGATGAAGAGATGCATGCGCTTATTTATACCTGGAAAAGTCAGTTAGAAATCCGCTATGTAAAATTATATAGTAAAACCGTAGCCCAACGTGCTCGGATTATTGATATTGCTGATGAATTTTTCTGGTCAGGCCAGCATGCAGCGGCGGCACGTTTATTTGAAACAGTGTGGAAGGATCACCAAGGTTCACCGTTAGGCGCTTCGGCTTTATTTGGTCTTGCATTATGCCACGCGGAGCAAGAGCAGATAGATGAAGCAGTGCGTTTATTGGAAATGTTAGTAAATGAGCCCGGAGCAGAGGCATTGAAATTAACTGCTCAATTAAAAATTGCAGAACTCTATATTTTTAATGATAAATTTGCTGAAGGTCTGGAACTAGCGCAACAAGTGGTCAGTAAAATGAAGCCGATTGAATCGTACTCTGAAGCCATGATATTTTTCGAAGCGGCCTTCGAAGAATTAATTAGTGTTTGTGATAAGACTCCTGGCGGTTTACAAGCGCTTGATGATTACTGTAAATGGTGGCATGAGGTATTTCCTCAACATGTGAGTATAGCAGATGGACGCTATTGGCATCGTTTAGCTGATTCGCATCGTAAATGTGGAGATTGGAAGGGTTATGAGCGGGTTTTACGTGAGGGTATTGCTGACCCACACATGCTAAACGATAAATTAGGCTTACGTCATACGTTGTTTAGTGTGGAATGGCAAGGGATATGGACCGAAGACCGTTTAGAGAAAAGTAAGCAGCCTGGTTTCGAGAAAGTCTACCTAGAGATGCTGGTGTGTTTTAAACGTCTTGAAGAAGTGGAAAAAATAACACGCACGATCCTTGATGATAAAAGCGCAGAATTAGGTCTCAAGGAATCAGCACGCCTACGTCGCCAGCAATTATTTGAAAGCACTGGCAATGTTGAAGGTATTAAGCGGATGTGGGGAGACAATATCGATACGAAAAAAGGTCAAATCAGCTTGGCAATTGCCTTAATGAATGCAAATCGCGGAAAAGAAGCTGTTGATGTCTTAAAACTCGATTGGAAGGAAATAGAGGGCATTAATGAGCATAATCGTCTAGGCCGTGAGCATTGGCGAATGGCGTTTCTAGCTTTTTGCATGAGTGGAAATGATAGTGCAGTCAGGCGCATACAAAAAATCGCTCAGTCATTGCATCAACAAGAGGTTAAAACCCTCTATGGAGCATGGTATCATCAAATAATTGGAGGTAAGCGGAGCGCAGAATCTATGGCAATTATTGAGCGCTCCTGGTCTGATGGAGCTAGGCAAGTGCCCTGGTTAGTCACGGCTGAATTAGCGCGATTAAATGGAGATCGTGAATTAGCACGAAGCTATTACGAGAAGGTCGTCGCTCTCCCATTTTCAACATTCGATAATATCGCAGCGCATCGTCTCAAGGCGTTAAAAAACTAGTGAAATTGTTATAAAAACGTCAATTTAAACTGAACAGTATTACGACCAGATACTCTGAGTCTTAAAAGAATATCCAACACCGACTATCTATTCTTATTCTAGGGAATAAAAAGTTTCTCTTTAAGCTAACCCTCGGAATAAGGCAGATATCCATGGATGTTGGAATTGGAATTATTGGATTTTGTGGTCATTGGTCGACTGCGTTACCAGATTGGGCGCAATTACAGAGCAATGACATCGATATGGTATTACGTGGTGTGGCCAGCCTCACGCCCGAAAGCATCCCGCAAGAGCGATTACAAGAGCAGCAGTCAGGTTTTACCGTTTTTGACACGTGGCAGGAGCTTATTGCTGATAAAGCCATTGATGTTGTTGTTGTTGATGGTCCATTTCATTTACATGCAGAAATGTCGATTGCAGCGATGCAGGCTGGTAAACATGTGTTTTGTGAAAAATTGGTGGCTTTGACTTGGGATGATTATCAAAAACTCAAAGAGGTGCAGGCGTCAACGCAAATGCATTTTTGGGCAATGATGGGATTGCGCTATTCCTCACGATTCTTCACCGCTTTGCAATTGGCAAAGAGCGGAGTCTTAGGTGAACTACGCCATGTTAGAATGCAAAAGAGTTACAAATTAGGAACGAGACCTACATATTACCAGGATCGTGCACTGTATGGCGGAACTATCCCATGGGTTGGCAGTCATGCAGTTGATTTAATTTATGCAATAGCTGGTAATGCGCAGACGGTAAACGCGATTCATCAATATGGCCCAGACAATTATGAATTGGCTGCATTTATGCAGTATCAACACGACAATGGCATTATTAGTAGTGCCAGTTTAGATTATTACAGGCCTTCAGGTGCTGATAGTCATAGCGATGATCGTTTACGTATTGCAGGTGATCAGGCAATAGTCGAAGTTATTGGTGAAAATGTCACCTTAATTGATAAAGATGGTACTCGTCTCGTTGACCATCAAGAACCTGACCGTTCTTTATTTATTGATGGCATTAATGCTATTTATAATAAGCAAGCGAGTCTTCTTGAGGCAACTGATACGTTAGCGGTAACACGGATGTGTCTAGCTGCACGTGATAGCGCTGATGAAAACGGATTAATGCAAAGGATTTCAAATGAGTGAAGCGGTTTCAGTCATGTTGGTTGGTCTTGGTGGGTATGGCGGTGTCTATGTTCGTGCCCTGCTTGATGATCCAGCATTAGCTCCTGTGCCGTTTCAATTTGTAGCGGGTATCGATACCAATCCGCAAGCCTGCGTACAATACGATGATTTGCAAAAAATGAATTTACCCATTTATGCAGACATAAAAGAAGGCTTGGAAAAACATAATCCTGAGCTTTGTATCATTTCGACGCCGATACATACACATGTGCCGTTGGCGAGTATTGCCTTGCAGCATGGCTGTAGCGTTCTATTGGAAAAGCCATTGTGTGGTAGCCTGCAAGAAGCCGATGAATTAGAAAACATTGCGAAAAAATCGGAAGGTTTCCTTGCAATCGGTTATCAAAATCGCTATGCAAAATCAACAGAGTGTTTATTGGCTGATGTACAATCAGGTGAATTTGGAAAATTAATACGCCAGAAATGTATTACGCTGCGTCCACGTAACTTTGCTTATTACCAGCGCAGTGCTTGGGCTGGACGTCGTTGCATGCCGAATGGTGCCGCGGTCTTTGATGGACCAGCTATGAATGCGAGTGCGCATTTTTTGTATTATCAATTATTACTTGCTCACGCACAAACCGACGCTGAGGCACAATTAAAAGAATGTATTTTATCGCGGGCCAACGATATTGAAAATCATGATTCCATTGCACTGTCTTATTCTTGCGGAGACATCGACTGTTTATTCTTGGCCAGTCATAGCGTCACAGGTGAAGAGTTTATTGAATCAGAATACGAATTTGAACATGCGGTATTACGCAGTGAAAAGCATCAACCTGCACAAGTCACTTTTAAAGATGGCCGAGTGTTGTCCTATATGAGCAATGGATCTGGACGTGAGAAATTCGATGTGTGTTTAGCGGCCTTGCGCGGTGGTCCTCAGCCACCTTGTGATATAGCTTCGGCCAAACGCCACGTTGCTTTGCTTGAGCAAATCCGCGATTTCCCAATTCGCGCTATCACCAATGGAAGTTTGCAGCGCAATAATGATCAGGTGTGGGTTGATGGTTTGGGTGAAGCTCTGATGCGAGCCTATGAACTAGGCGAAATGCCAAGTGATTTGCTCGCAATTCAATAATATGAATAAGTCATAACTATAGTAATTATAATAATATAAAATAGATATTAGACATCGAAAACGAATGCTGCATACTGATTCGATCGCAGCTCATTATGCAGATCGACACGAAATCGTATTTATATACCAAACTTGCTCAGCATCTCGCTGGTGAGATTAAACAGGGCGCTTTCCCCAAAGGGAAGTTGCCAACTGAACAGGTTCTCAAAGAAACCCATCAAGTAAGCATTGTAACCGTGCGCAAGGCCTTGGCTTTATTAGAGCGAGAAGGTTTAGTCGAGCGTCGTCATGGTAGCGGTACATTTATCTATGGATGGAAAAAGCCAAAAACTGGTAGTCGATTTAAAAAGACTAATCTTGTTGATTATATTCCGTGTGCCGGTTCCGAATACTTACCTGGCAGTTTTTTTAATTTTCTCATGCAAGCGGTGCAAACAGAAACAAGTAAGC
The DNA here is from genome assembly GCA_028280785.1 of Planctomycetota bacterium. Lineage (GTDB taxonomy): Bacteria > Planctomycetota > UBA11346 > UBA11346 > UBA11346 > JANQLF01. The sequence goes on along the minus strand of JANQLF010000270.1, from coordinate 6,535 downwards.
AAGATTATAATTGCGTTATATCACCGCCCGATCTGTATCGTGCACCAACACCAGTAATTAAAAAACGTGTTGATGGTGTTTTAGTTGCTGGCAACTTTTATCCACACGATACCGCTCAGGATATTCCCGATTATTGGCAGGGTGTTCCTGATTCGGTGCATAAAGATAACGATCATTATCTGCATCAGTTGGTTTGCAGTGGCTTACCCGTTGTTGCTGTTGCGAATTACAGTAAGCATCCAGACGTACATAGTGTGCGCGCTGATTTTGACAAAGCTTTTGCACAGGTATTACAGCAATTAAAAGAATTAGGTCATCGACACGTACTGTATACAGGTGGTGATGAGCAATGGCCAGAATTTGCAAATCGTGTCCATGCTTTTCAACGTCAATGTAAGGCGCTGTGCATGCAAGCATCATTGGCAACGTATCCGTCACATGGTGATTATGACCATGATCTTGCTGTAGCAAAAATTTGTCATGCCCTTCAAGTTGAGGATAGACCAAGTGCATTAATTGTCGGAACGGGTACCTTCAAAAAGGTTACCGAAGCAATGGAGAAATTACAACTTACCATACCAAGTGACCTCAGTGTACTTATGGTCAGCGAAGCACCAATCGGCGCAGATTGGGGTCAGGCATGGCGACAGTATGCGGGTATTGAGGACGACATTGCCAGTATTGAATTACCAGCACCTCATTTTGCTGAATTAGCTGTGCAGAGATTAATGGCATTAATTGATGGTCATAGTTTTAGCGAAGAACAGCGTGTGATTAAAATTCCCTTACGCATTCAATTAAGTAATTCTATTGCAGCACCAGGATAAAAATAGGAGTAATCATGAAATATGCATTCATAAGTGTTTTATTAATTTGTCTTATTGCCGTGCCGGGCGCTGAGAAAGAATTTGAATGTTTTGGTATTGGTGGTGGGGGGCAAATGTATGGTACCGGTATTTCACCTCATGATCCTGGCTTAATGCATGTGTCTTGTGACATGGGCACTTTTTATGTTACAGAAAACAATGGTCAGCGATGGCGTATGGTTAATCAATTGGATATGGTTGGTTCGAAAACTTCAAAACCCGGTTATCATCCACAGGACCCCAATAAAGTGTATATGGCATACACGCGCAATGGTGTCTGTGAATTTCGCGTGTCCGAAGACAAGGGAAATCATTGGAAAGTGTTATGCGCAGAGGCCCCATGGGCTGGTGCTAAGGGTCGTGATAAATTTGAACAAGGTCAAATTACTATTGCATTTGATCCACAAAATGGTGATTTGGTTTTTGTCTGTACGGCAAAGGGCATTTTTCGCAGTGAGGATGGCGGCAAAACCTTTGCAGCAGTAAACGGATTTAGCGGTGTGGCTTTAGATGTGCATGTCTCGGTACAGCAAAGCCTGTGTTTGGCGGGATCTTCTGAAGGTGTTTTTTCATCAAACGATAAAGGCAAGACATGGTCGAAAATTGGTAAGGGTATTGATGATGCCTGTTGGGCCTTTTGTGCAGCTTCTGATAAAAGAACGGGACAAGAATATTGTTATGTTGCAACAAAAACTTCGGTCTTTGTCTCAAGTGATAGTGGAAAATCATTCAGTAAAACAGATTTAAGTCTTGGCAAAGATGAGGGTCAATATCGATTTATGTCAATGGCGCACAATAATAGCAAGATTGCATACGTGAGTAATTTTGGATCGAAATTCGGTGTTTGGAAAACCAGTGACGCAGGAAAAACCTGGGAGAACGTTTTTAGTAGCGGTCATGAAGGCGTTCGTTGGGGCTGGCTCGGAACGGATTACACCAAGGGCTTTGGTGGTCGCGCTAATCGCATCACGGTTGATCCGATGAATGCCGATCGAATTGTCTATGTGAATACCGGTGAGTTATTTAAAAGCGAAGATGGCGGAAAAACATGGCAGGAAGGGTGCTCGGTTTATAAAGGTCCAGATGCGCAAAAAATTGAACGCAACCAAGCGTGGGCGGGTATTGGCTTAGAAGTTGCGCTACCTACAGATTTGGTTTTTGATCCCTTCGATAAAAATAGACGTTATTTAATTTATGGCGATATTGGGTTTTTAATCTCTGAAGATGCGGGGAAAAGTTGGCGCCGTAGTGTTAAGGGTATCCCTAGGGCATGGGTTAACCGGATGTGGGAAGTGTTTGTCGATCCTGATAATAAAGGTGTTCTTTATGCAGCATGTGCTGGTGAGCATGGTACTAAGCATGACACCAGCAAAATGAAATATCCAGGTGGTGTTGTGGTAAGTACAGATGCTGGTGAATCGTGGACCGTAATGAGTAAAGGCTTACCGACTGATAAGAAGATACCGTGCACAGGTCTGGCGGTCGACTGGAATAGTCCCAAGGAAAGTCGCACGCTGTATTGTGTTTATGCAAACACTGGTGTGTATAAAAGTACAGATGGTGCGAAGTCATGGTCATTAATATCTCAAGGAATTGAAAACAAAGACAATCGCAATTTTGAACAGGTGAAAGTAAATAGTCAGGGTGAGGTTTTTGCCTTAATCATCGGCAAAAGCAAAAATTGGAAATTCAATTTCGCCGATGGTGGTTTGTGGAAATCGAGTGATGGTGGCAGCACCTGGACACACTTAAGCAAAACAGTGAAACTTAAATACCCGAAAGAATTCGCAATTAATCCGAAGAATCCTAGTCAAATCTTTATTGCAACGACTCAAGCTCCAGGAGGCGAGCGTGCTGGTCTATGGGAATCGAAAGACGGTGGAACGACTTGGAGTCGCGTCATTGATATAGATACCTGTGGCAAGGATTTGTATAAATATATTCACAGTGGTCCCGTATCCTTTAATGCGCATAAACCAGAGATTGTCTATTATTCTACCAAAACACACGGTATATGGATGTCTGAAAATAGTGGCAAGGACTGGCGGCGTATGCGTGGCGTGCCGCGCTTGGCGACACACAGAATTATTAGTGATGCACATGACCCTCAGCAAATCTATGTGACCAGCGTTGGTTTGTGGAAAGGACCAGCGACGGGTTACTGAATGCAAAATAATTCATAGTCATTACTTGAAAACAAAGGCTGCCATCTATTATCATTCGGAATGACTGAGGGCGCATCAGCGAAAAAAGATCTTAAGCAAACGCTGGCGAGCACTTTGCCAGATTCGTGTTTTTCAGTTGAGGGTATTGAACAAAGCGCTCATATTGAAACGACAGGCGATACACATGACCCAGCAGAAACGCTAACTGAAACATCTGGTGAATTTTTAATTCAATCGCCGCATATTAGTGCCAAAGATCCGAAATTATTGGCGGACGAAAATGGTCAGGATGCGCGTTACGCACTTGAAGGTATATTGGGCTCTGGGGGTATGGGTAAAGTCTATGCCTATCGCGATAATAACCTCAATAGAGATGTTGCGGTTAAATGTCTCAAAGAGCAAATGCAGGTTGATGATAAAAAGGTCAGTGCCTTTGTGAATGAGGCGCGCATCACCGCATCCTTAGAACATTCTGGTGTTCTGCCAATTATGGATCTCGATATTACTGAGACTGGTGAGCTTTATTATACCATGCGCCGGGTTCAGGGAATTTCGCTGGGCGAGGCGATTGAGCGTATAGAAGAGGATCCGCAGTCAGTCCCAGAGATTGTTACACTGAATGATCGTATCAATTTGATAATTAAAGTTTGCGAAACCTTAGAGTTTGCTCATCGGCGTGGTATTATTCACCGCGATATTAAGCCAGAAAACATCATGCTTGGTGAATTAGGCGAGGTATTTATCGTTGATTGGGGCACGGCATTAATCATGGATAATGATGGTGCCAAAAAAGCTAAGCGTGTAGGTACACCAATTTTTATGTCACCTGAACAAGCGCGACGCGAAGCACCGAGTGTTCAGGACGAGGTTTATGCCATAGGAGCAAGTTTATTTCAATTGCTCACGCTACGTTTTCCAATGTATACAGAAAACCTCGATGTATTTTGGGAAAATAAACGCAACGGCATTCTTGATCCATTAACGGCTGAAGAACAAGCACATATACCGGGTCAGCTACAGGCGATTGTATTAAAAGCATTGGCACCATTTGCCCAGGATCGTTATCAGTCAGCACAGGATTTAATCAAAGACTTACGTAATTTTCAAGCCGGTTTGGCAGTTACAGCATTTCAAGATACCATGTTCGACTTTTGGCGTCGTTGGTTGAAGCGTAATAAAAAATTGGTCATGGTTGCTTTAGTGATGCTGGTACCATTGCTTATCGTTTTGGGTGTTGGCGCTTCGATGATTCAAAGTTTAAACGAAGAGCGTTCGCGGCATTGGGACTTGGTCTTTGAAGATCACTTTGAACGCAAAGAACTTGGTGACAATTGGAGCATGGATACCGGTCAAGGCCTCATTATCGATAATCAATTGGTGGTTTCCGGTCCAGCTAGCGTTTATGCACGTTTAATGGTGCCGCATGGCCCAATAGTTAAATTAGAATTTGAAGCAAAAATTGCGACTGGCGGTCGAGTCAGCGATATCTCTACGTATATGTTTACGACGCCTGGAGAAATTGATTCTTATTGGGAGCCTGATGGTTATTTGTACGGCTTCGGTACCGGGAATAATACGAGTTCAGTAATGCGTCGCAGCGGTCACATTATGAGCATGCGTGAAGATGTGCTCATAGAGCCAGGCAAATGGCACCATGTTATTTGTGAACGCGATGAAACGCGTGTTCGTATGCTGGTTGATGGTGTTGAGGTATTTGCAATAGATGATCATTATCCTCCACGTTTTGCCGATAAAATGTTTGCACAATTGTATACGTGGAAAAGTGTCATGCATGTGCAATATGTAAAAATGTATACGAAGACGGTTGCTGAGCGTGCGCGGACTATTGATATTGCTGATGAATTTTTCTGGTCTGGCGAATATAAATCTGCGGCACGACTGTATGAGAATGTCTGGCAAAGTCATGCAGGAACAGCAATGGGTCATGCGGCACAATTTGGTCTCGCATTGTGCTATGTAGAGCAAGAGCGCTATGATGAGGGTATTGGATTACTCGAACAGCTCATTGAAGATGATGATGCACGAGACATGCATTTAACAGCTCAATTAAAAATTGCAGAAATTTATTTTATTAAAGAGGAGGTGCAAAAAGGAATAGATTTCGCTGATCCAGTGATTAAGGGCACGAAAGATTTAGCCAATAAGCCAGAAGTTATGATGTTTTTCGATTATGCATTTAACATAGTGAAAAAAGTACCACAGAATACTAAGGAGCAATTGGATCGCTTGAATCTTTTTTGTGAATGGTGGCTGAGCGTCTATCCACAACATTATACCATAACTAAAGGCCGCTTTTTTTATATTTGGGGTCTTATTCATCGCCGCTGTGGTGATTGGGAGGGTTTTGAGCGCTTAATGCTCGCAGGACTCAATAGCGAATATTATAAGGGCCCAACTGATGGTTTGACGCGCATGTTGTTTCAGGCGCAATGGCGCGGCAAATGGAATGAAGAACGATTGATAGCAAGTAAAAACTCTTCTGTCGCAGATTTATATTTAAAGCATATGTTTTATTTGAATAAAATAGATGAATTCTTGGAATTGTATCCACAGCTCTTGCAATCGACCGAGCGATTTGTTCCTGAAAACGCACGTCGCATATATAAAAATATTTTAGAGTCTAAAGGTGATTATGATCAATTGGCACGAGAATGGGGAGATGACGTTGAAACGCGTCGAGCAAAAGAAAGTCTCGGACGTTGTTTGTTGGTGGCTAAGAGACCAAAAGATGTTTTAGCATTATTTAATTTAGACTGGAAACAGATTGAGCGATTTGACGAAGATAGGCCGCATCCAATTGGTCAGATTAAATGGCGCTTAGCATTAATGGCCTACCGTATGCTCGGTGATAATGATTCTGCGGAGCGCATATTAAAGGTGGCTGAAGTTGTTTCTGCTCAAAAGCTCAAAATATCAGGCCATACTTGGTATGTCTTTGCGCTGAATACAAAAAAAGACCGTTTGGCGGCGGAAATGCGCTGGCGGGACTGGCCAGTTGTCTCACTTGATTCGTCACATGTTTTTGCGGGTGAACGGGCGATGATGGATGGAGATGCCGATAAGGCACGTCGTCTATTTAAGAAAGCACTGGAGTTGCCTTATTCAGTTTGGGACGAGGTGGCAAGACTACGCATGGCAGAGCTAGATTAATGAACGAGCAATTTAACTTTTTTAAATCTTGGATTCAGTTTCAGGCGCTCGCTGCTAATATATCGAGAGTGCTGGTTAGGAATCCAGATTTGCGCGTTGAACATTGGGCTGGTTCAGAGGTCCATCCAATCCCAACTTTGGTCTATGCTGTTGATATGCATTTGCGTATTAAAGTGGCTGAGAATGACTATTTAGACTTGCAGGCGGGTGAGGCGGTTATTTTTAATCCGGGAGTGATTCATCAACATATTGAGCCTCGTCATTTAGGTATGTATTATACCCAGGGATTTCTCGAAACGTATTCTGATTTCAAATTAGTTGATCAACACAATG
>JANQLF010000216.1 GCA_028280785.1 Planctomycetota bacterium | reverse complement strand
GCGCTCAACAGTATATGTAACGACGCCATCTGCTATTGATGGATGATCATCAAGTGACAGGTCTTTACCAAGCGCTGCGGCAGCTTCTGCACCAGCAGGGAATTTCTTATTTAATTTACCCGCGACTTCCTTAGCGATATGCCATGCTAACGCGGTCATGTCTTCCATCGACACACGTGAACGAATATCAGAACTCGTGCCGGTTTGACTAACCGTTGGCTCGAATGCAATGACCTGACCCATCTGTGCAGATTTGCCGTGCCCTTTGACCTTGCGTTGTTCACCAAAATTAACGTGATCTTCTAATGTAGCGGTACCACCACCTAAAAAGTCAGAACCAAAGGTAACCAGTAAAGCAGCTTGATCGACATGATAAATTGGATCATGCGCAGCTTGCTCACCAAAAACAATACCACGTGCCTTACGCGCCACGTCACCTGCATATGGATGATAAGCAGCGTGTTGTAAACGATCACCTAATGCAGTTTTTAAATCACCGAGTAAACGTTCACGGCTTGGACCATTCCATGGACCAGTTATTAAGCCAACACCACCTGCTTTAATTGACTCACCAACTTTTGCATCGATCGCATCCCAGTCTGAAATTTGTCCAGCGCTGAGTGGCCCATCAGTGTCATCAACTAAAACACGACGATCTGGATCATATAAATCCAACAATGCTGCCTGACCATTAATATCTAAAGTACCTTTGGTCGCGGCGCTATCTGGATTACCTTCAATTTTAATTGGACGACCGTCATATAACTTCACCATGACTGGGCGAACGTGACCATTATTGCGAATTAAACTGCTATAATAAACACCTTTAGCTAACGGCGAGTTTTCTGGTTGCTGTATATACGGCACCAACGTTTCCGGTGCTTCATGCCAACATCCAGCCATACCAAATACAGCGGCCGCACCAGTTAATTTTAAAAATCCACGACGACTCGTTTCAGGTAATACCTGACGTAAATCTTCAATGTGCTCTGGGGATGTATCGCGTACAACACTACCCTCAGTAATTTCACCATCGTCATTAATGCCGTATTCACGGCGGATGGCTTGCAAGGATTCTTCAACATCCTCACTGAATTCCGAGCTCCGGGCCTTCTCTACCTCAGGAGCACCGTAAAATTCATCTAAACTTTTCCATAGCTGTTTGGGCATCTGGGTCGCTCTCTATTGATGACAGGTACTACATTGGGTAGGTGCGTTTTGATGCATTAATTTACCATAAAATGCCTTGTGGGTTTCAGGCAAATCCGCAACACGCCAACGAGGTATATCTGGGTATTTTTTAAATAATTCTTGGAGATGCTCGCGCTGAGCTTCGGTGAAATATTTTAAGTTTTTCAATTCACTATCTTGAGACTCTTTGAAGATACCGCGCAATTTTTCGCCATGATCTTCATGATCGCCATTATGCTCTGCATCGGTATGAGCGTGGTCTTTATCGCCATGGCCATCGTGATGACGAGCCTTGGTGTGACGTGGCTCGAATTTCACTACTCGATCTGGGCGAACGTTATGACGAATAACATCATAGTTACCTGTGCCAACCAAGAAGCTACGCGCATCGTTTTCGTCATATTTTTCATGCAGACCACTGCGCTTGCTATTGGTGCTTACATAGTCGGTATTGCGATGACATTCAATACACCAGCCCATGGTTAAATCAGCGTGCTGACGAACAACTTCCATTTCATCAACTGGGCCATGGCAGGTTTTGCATGAAACACCAGCTTTGACGTGCCACTCATGTGAAAAGAAAACGTGGTCAGGTAATTGGTGAACGCGATTCCAATGAATTACGCCACCTGCCTTCACGACGCCTGGATCTTTATAATCGTGATCGTCATCACTTAAGTAGGAAGCATCTTCTTCAGCTTTGGCAAGTTCTAATAATTTTTGAATTTCTGGCTTATCGGCATGAACCCCACCCTTCTTGGGGTCATGGCAACCAAGACAAACCGACAACGGCGGTACACCGGCATGGCGACTTTTCTGCGCATTAAAGTGACAGTATTGGCAAGGTATTTTATGCTTACCGGCGTGCGCTTTATGCGAAAAGCGAATTGGTTGAGGTGGCATGTAGCCTTGATCGGTGAAGGCTAGAAAACGCCACCAATAAAAAAATGCCAAAATTCCAACCACTAGTACAGCGACTAAATACCAATAGCGACTGACTTTACAACAAGGCGTGGTGGATGCATTATTATCGTGGCCATTGTTAGATGCTGGTGCGGACACTCAGTGCTCCCAGGTAGAACCTGACTCGGTTTGCAATGGAAAGCGGGAAGGTAAAAGCAGTTACCCCTGTGGCAAGCGGCAGTTACACAGTTCCCAGATTCATAACAAAGGCGCATAACATATAGTCGATTTTCATGTGTCATCCCTCGTCTCGTACCTGAGAAATGATTGCAACTACTAAGAACAGTTGAATTAACCGTGCTTTTGTCGGTATTGTTTTACTAAGCGTTCAATAGTTTCTTTATGAAAAACGTCATCCACACCAGCATCTTTTGCTAGACGATTAATACATGCAGACATGCGATCAAATAAGAGTGGTAATTCTTCTGGAAGTTCAGGCAAAGAATCTGGGCGACACGGTTTTGCCGTTTTAAGCTCAAGCTGCCAACCACAGCGCAATAATTCTAAATCCTGACCCTGCTGTCTACCCACGCTGATATCCGGAGGCAACTGACAGGTCACCTCTACCACCAAAAGCTTGAAATGCTCAGTGCATTCCTCACTCGGATCATCAAAAATTGGCGCATAGCGTAAATTGAATTGGGCATATTCCGTATACATCGCCAGTTCCTGAGGGCGCATACTGATCCCATATAAGACATCAGAAACGATTTGCGGTACCGCTTCATCGCTCATGCTTAGGCCCAATGACTGATCTTAATGATGTTCTCGTACACATGCAGGAAGTCCTAAAAAGTGAAAGCCAAGCAATTAATGACTTGGTCCAGCTATGCACGGATCAGGAAAGCAAGATTCAGACAGCAATCAAGCTCATCCTCGACCAATGCGGCGAAGGCAACAAAGGACGCCTTATCCTCAGTGGCGTCGGCAAGGCTGGCATCATAGCACACAAAATCAGTGCAACCTTTGCAAGCACTGGCACCCCCAGCCTCTTCATGCACCCAACCGAAGGTCGCCATGGTGATTTGGGCATGGTTCAGGATCAAGATGTTGTCCTTGCCCTTAGTAATAGTGGCAGTTCTGAAGAGCTTACCTCGATCCTTCCAGCCATTCAACGAATCGGCGCAAAGATCATTGCTATCTCAGGAAATACCGAATCGCCACTAGCGCAGCATGCCGATGTCATGCTCGATATCGGGAAACTTACCGAAGCTTGCCCGCTTGGCCTTGCTCCGTCGACAAGCACCACAGCGATGTTGGCCCTCGGCGACGCCCTCGCTTTGACCATTCAAAAATTGCGAAATTTCAAAGCCGAAGATTACGCGCGCTATCACCCCGGCGGCGCACTCGGTCGTAAACTCATGTGTTGCCATGAAGCGATGCGCAATGCTGATCACATTGCGATTGTTAAAGCGGACACCGCCATTCACGATGCGCTACAATCAATAACCAAGCAGCGCGCCGGCAGCGCATTAATAACTGATGCTGATAATAAATTACTCGGCATTTTTACTGACGGAGATTTACGTCGCGCACTCGCAAGTAGTGATGACACCAGCGGCATCCTGAAAAAAACAGTTGATAGTTTTGCCACCATGCCCTGCAAATCCATTCAAGGCGATGAATTATTACAGCGTGCCCTGCAC
>JANQLF010000152.1 GCA_028280785.1 Planctomycetota bacterium | reverse complement strand
GCGCTATTTGCCAATGGGTGCGCGGCATGGGTGGTCAGGTTTACCGCGAAGAGGATGGGGTCCAGGAATTCCATTTACGTCAGCCGCGTGCCAATGATTTTACCGACGGTGTCTTCGAGCGTGATAAAGCACTGCGCAATCCAGAATTGTCTTATTTTGCCCAAGGCCATGAATTAATTGATTTATTAATTGAGGATGCTTCTGAGGCACGTTGGTGTCGGGCAATGGCTTGGCGTAAGCAACCGCAGGGTGCATTAAAAAAATGGGAAGGCATCCGCGTGAGTTACGAGTTATCTTTGGACTTAGCCGCGATTGCCACGGCCGATATGCCGCTCGAAAGTATCCGCCGTATTTACACGGTCGCACCACCGCGTCGTCTCGTACAATTTTTCAGCTTCCCAGACGGTGAGCTATTAGAAGACGAAGCACAAATTAAATTGCTGCAGGCACCATTTGATCCACGCAGAGGCGATGCGACTCTGAGTCCAAAAACCAGTCGCGAATTATGGATGCGCTCAATGCTCGAAGGCAAGTTGCAGCAAATATTAGATTGGCAGCAACGCGTTGATGTCGGTACCGAAGCAGCGCAAAATTATGCTGCAAAACAAGTCGAAGCGGAGCGTGAGCAAGCATTGCAACAATTACAGGAACGTTGTGAGCGTGATATGGCAATCATGAATGCTCAGGCAGAAACAGCAGTCGCGCGCTTTGGACGTGGACATCCAGATACAGAACGCTTACGCGAAGAAGCAGAACAGTGTAAATTAGAATCAGAAGCCTATCTCAGTGCTGTGCGCAATGCACATTTGAGTATATCTTCAATCGCCTATATTATTGTGGCTTAATAAATCATACATTTTGGTATACTGTTTACCAAATCAATTTGCATAAAATAAGATAAATTATATACTTATTTTTGATGAGTGCAAAACAGAAGCAAAAATATTTTTGTTCAGCACCGGGCCACGAAGCTCGTGTCAGTGTGCATGATCAATTTCATTTAGAATTTAAAGGTATTTACGAAACACCCGATGAAGGAAAATATTGGGTGCGCAGCGATGCGTTTTTCTTTATTCCACGACAACTCGATTTTGATCATCACTCTTTTAAATCTGCGAACCTTTTTACAGACTCGAAGCATTATGCGCGATTGGAACCATTGCCATTGAGTCTGAAAGATTTGGCTGACAACCAAGTTGAAGGTCCTTTGGCAACATTGATTGAGCAAGGCCAGGCTTTGGAAAAGCAAGCATCGATTGATGAAGACTCCATCTGCTTCGAATCAAAATTGTATGCAGCCACATTTAGCAGTGCGGCGCGCAAAGAAATGGGGCAAGAAGGTGATGACCAGTGTAATGCATTTTGTCAAAGCTTAATGGATGCCATCTCAGTGTTTCATGAAGTGATTAGTCCCTTTATGAATTTAGAGAACAATGTTCGTATCCGCAAGACGGCGATGGTAACGCGATCCTATATGTCTTTCGAGGCGGAGGTGCTATTGGGAAAAGTTGCAAGTAATTGCGATAGTTCTTTACCGATTAAAAAATTCTTGAAAAATGAGAGAAAGTTACGAGCAAAATATCATGAGGATTGGTCGCTGTTATTCGGCGAAGAATCTAATAAGCTGAATCGTGAACATGTGTGGAGTGACTATTCATTTTTTAAAAAAGTTGTGACTAGTTGTTTGCGTGTCCATGAGAGTGAGTCAAAACTTACTTGGTCATTGAGCGAGATGATGATGGGTTTTGCTGCAGCAGTAGCTATGGCATTCGCGTTAGCAGTGGCTGTCATATCAGCATGGAAATACCCAATGAATTCGATGCCATGGTTGGTCATTGCAACTATTGGTTATATTTTCAAAGACCGTATTAAGGAATATTTACGAGGAATCGGTGTTGACTTTATTCAGTCGTTTGTGCCTGATCGTACTATCCATCTCAATTCTGCTGATAAAAAGATCCGAATAGGTGAAGTCACTGATAAACTAAGTTTTCCTAAAGAGAAAAAGCTGGATGCATATGTCCGTGAAATGCGCGATGGTGCTGCGAAGTCAGCCTCCTTATTAATGCCAGATTCAGAAGTGGTGATGCGCATTAGTAAACAATTTACTTTGAAAAAACATGTGCCTTTAGAGTCGCATGGAGTCAAACGCAACGTTGCCACGATTATGCGTTTTGATGTGCGGCGTATTTTAGCACGTATGGATGATCCGATGCGTCACGTAGCGTTGATAGACTTAGATACTTTGGCCAGTGAGGACACTAAAATCCCTAACGTCTATCAGGTGCCTTTGATCATGCGCTATCGTTCATTTGTGGATAACGAATTACATGTGCGTTATTTGGGATTACGAGTAATATTGGACCGCAATGGCATTAAACGAATTGAAGACCTTGACGCTGGCAAGCAGCAATGGGCACAAATAACCGAATGGGACGACGACTAGCTTAAAAGCCATAGTTGGGCGCGCTTCGGCGTTGCCAAATGCTCATTTACAGTTGTAAACTTCAGCTTTGGCGCCTTGAATCGCATCCAACTATGGCTTTTAAGCGGATTTCTTATTTTGGTCTTCTAGTAAATGAAGGGATTGGCAACGCCAAAGCGCGCTCATAGGTGGATTTTAGGAGGATTTCTTATTTTGGTCTTCCACGATTAAATCACGGAAAACGTCTTCTAGACTACGACGCTCTTCGATACATTCGCGCAAGCCGCCATTTTTTTGTGCGAGTTCAATCAACTCATTGCGCTTGTCTTCAGGCGCTTCAATAACCAGGCCGTCTTTTTCTTCGATTACTTGAGCCCAATCAATTGTGCTTAAGGCTTCAGTAAAAGCACTGTAATCATTATCGATTAAGCGAATGTGAATGTGCGTTACTTGCTTGCAGCGCGTTTGTAAATCTTCGATGCTTTCATCTAAGATACAGCGGCCGCGATTAATTAAAATGACACGTGAACAACAGGCCTCTACTTCAGCGAGAACATGCGTTGAAAGTAAAATAGTGTGTTGCTCTTTGAGCTTGATGATCAATTCGCGAAGGTTGGCAACCTGTGCAGGATCAAGTCCGGCAGTTGGTTCGTCTAAAATCAGAATAGGTGGCTTATTAATTAATGCTTGGGCTAAGCCAACGCGACGTTGGTTACCGCCAGATAATTTGCGAATATGGCGTTTTTCCACTTCTTGTAAATTTGCCGATTCAATCGCTTCAACAACTTCGCGACGACGCTGTGATTTAGCGACGCCTTTCAGACGAGCGACGTGATCTAAATACGAGGCAACCGTCATGTCTTCATACAATGGTGCTTGTTGTGGTAGATAGCCAATTTGTTTACGGCAATCGAGTGACTGCGTTAATAAATCAAAACCGTTTACCGTGACCTGACCGCTGGTAGGGGCAACGTAACCAGTGATGATTTTCATGGTGGTACTTTTACCAGCACCATTGGGTCCGAGGAATCCAACAACTTCACCTTGTTCGAGTGAAACGTTGACGTTGTCAAGGGCGTGAAAATTACCGTAGTATTTAACTAAGTTATGTGCAGATAGAATCATTTGGCAAAAACGTACTCCGGAATTTCAGCATTATTAAATTGCTTCATGCTGACGTGAACGTTGTCGTCACCCCAGATTTTCTTTAAATTGTCGATGACCTCTTTGCTTGGATGGACGGTCCAGCGTTTACCTAATTCCATGGTGAAGAGCACATCCATCGGTGTTTGAATCATTGCTCGTACTGGGCAATGGCCTGGATATTCACGCAGTAAATTTTCAGTGGCCATGATTTGACGATTACCGCTTTGTTCAGCATCTATGTGCAAACAAATATCGGTTGATAAGCGTTCTGTGGCTAATTCTACCGGAATCATGTCTTCGATAATGATACTTGGTAAACGATCTGGTTGTTCCTCTTCGACTTCACCTTCAGCATTGGGGTTGCCATCTTCGTCTAACTGCGCTGACGGACGACGCTGCTGCATGCGTTCGCGATTACTCATTTTACCAACAAACAGGGCGACTAAATTTTCTTCGCACTCGTGATGAAATTTTTCAAAGGCGCCAAGTTCCATTTGTCCGCGTCTGTTCGGTCGACCGGCAAATAGGACTGCTTCAAATGGACCGAGATGGTCTTCGAGTTGTAGGATTGCCATCATTTTGCCGGTACGAGTTTTTATAACGCGTTTATCAATGACGACCGCAGGAACGGCAACTTGACCCTTCGGATGTTGATGTAAATCATCGGAGTTATGTGTTGAGAATTGATCAAAGAATTTCTCATGCTGATTGATGGGATGACTGCTCATCCAATAGCCAGTTAATTCCTTCTCGTAACTGAGTGTCTCGCCTTCATCCCAGGCTTTGACATCTGGATAGGATTGCGTCTGCTCTCGAAAGTCATCATCCTGTTCGAAGGTGTCAAAGAGTGTAGTTTGTGATTGCGCTTTATTTTTAGCCAAACGAACACCGCGATCAAATGCATGGTCAATTGCAGCAATAAGTGCATGGCGGTTATCATAAAGGCTATCCATGGCTCCGACTTTAATTAAGTGATCGATGACACGTTTATTACAGGAGCGTGTGTTAATGCGTTCACAAATGTCATAGAGTGAGTCAAATGCACCATCAGCATTACGTAATTCGATTAAATGTTCGGCGGCACCTTGGCCGACACCTTTAACACCACCAAAACCAAAGCGCACAGCTTTACCGGTCCAGGTAAATTCCCAGCCGGATTCGTTGATGTCAGGTGGAAGTACATCGATGTCACGCGATTGCAATTCGCGAGAGAATAGGGTCATCTTATCCTTATTGCCCATTTCATAAATTAAGTTCGCGGTCATGAATTCAGCAAAGTAATTTGCTTTCATGTAGGCTGTCCAATAGGCAATTAAACCATAACAAGCTGAGTGGGATTTATTGAAGCAGTAGGAGGCGAATGCAACGATACTATCCCACATTTTATTACAGGCATCTTCAGGGAATTCATTCAATTCCCACGCACCAGAAATAAAACGTTCTTTCATTTTATTCAGCACGTCGATTTGCTTCTTACCCATGGCCTTACGTAAATTGTCTGCTTCACCAGGGGTAAAGCCGCAGAGCTCACGACTAATATTCATGATTTGCTCTTGATAAATGTATAAGCCAAAGGTCTCTTTAAGAATATTTTCCAAGACTGGGTGCGGGTAATCGACCTCTTCGATACCATGCTTACGATTACAGTAATCGATGTGCATATTATTTTGCAGCGGGCCTGGGCGATAGAGTGCCACCAATGCAATCATGTCTTCAAATCGGTCAGGTTTTAATTGTTTGATGAGTTGTTGGAATCCCGTAGATTCACATTGAAACACACCAAGTGTGTCGCCGTTACTGAGTAGTTCGAAGGTTTTCTTATCATCCATCGGGATGGTATTGTAATCGATGGTCTCACCAGAGCTGGCTTTAACAATGTCGGCGGCCTTTTTCAGGATCGACATGGTTTTTAAACCAAGGAAGTCCATTTTAAGCAAACCGCAGTCTTCGCACTGAACCATGTTGTATTGGGTTGCAGCTTTATCTTTGACTTTACACACTGGAATAAAATCACTGACTGGTCCAGGGGCAATAATAACACCACAGGCATGTACACCGAGCGAGCGTCCTAGATTTTCTAAATCCATTGCCGTGTCTAAAACCTGACGGGTGCGATCGTCAGTGCTGTAGCGCTTAGCCATTACATCTGAAGTATCAAATTCACCACTTTTTAGTGGCTTTAATCCAAGACAAACTGGAATGGTGTGTTTACCGGTTGGATCTTCAGGTACTAAATTAGCTAATTGCTGCGCTTCATCTGGTGTCCATTCATAAGCACGGGCGACATCTTTTATCGCCATGCGCGCTTTCATGGTACCCAATGTCATAATTTGTGTTACCGCATCATGACCGTATTTATCAGACACGTATTGAATAACTTCGCCGCGCCTATCTTTGCAAAAATCAATATCAATATCCGGCATGGAAATACGATCTGGATTCAAAAATCGCTCAAAAAGCAAGCCGTACCGCAGCGGGCAAATGTCCGTAATGCCAAGCGCATAGGCCACAATGGATCCAGCTGCGGAACCGCGACCGGGTCCTACTGGAATGTCATGGTCCTTTGCCCAATTAATAAAATCCGAAACGATCAGGAAGTATGCTGCGAATCCCATATTAGAAATGGTTTGCAATTCAAATTCCAGGCGCTCATTAATTTCATCAGTTATGTCTGCATAGCGTTTGGTAATACCGACTTCACAGAGCTGTTTGAGGTAGTCGTTATCACTGAGTCCATCGGGGCATTCAAATTCTGGTAAGTGATATTCACCAGTTGGAATATTACAGTCTTTGCAGCGTTCAGCGATCACCATGGTGTTACTGATGGCTTCGGGCACGTCTGCAAATAATTCAGTCATTTCATCAGCAGCTTTTAAATAAAATTCCTCGGATGGCATGCGACGACGGCGTGGGTCTTGTAAGGTCGTGGTTTTTTGCACCGCGAGTAAGACATCGTGGCTTTCTGCATTACTGTGTTTTAAATAATGAGTCCAGTTGGTGGCAACCATTGGAATGTCGAGGCGTTTGGCTAATTCAATATTTGCTTCGCGCACATTGACGGTTGATTCGCCACCGTGGTCAGTGATTTCAATATAGAGACGGTCACCAAAAATATCTTTGAGTAACGAAGCTTGTCGGTCAGCTTCTTCTGTTGCACCAACAGCGAGATGGCGGTTCAAATAACCAAATTCACCCGCACCAGTTAAGCAGATTAAATCTTCCGCATATTGAGCGATGCATTCATAATCGACGCGTGCTTCGTAGTAAAAACCTTCGAGCCAACCACGGCTGACTAATTTGCATAAATTAAAGTAACCCTTTTCTGACATGGCCAGTAAAACCAGCTGATTCATGTCCCGGGCTTTTTCGAGCATGCCGAGTGGGGCAACATTGACTTGGCAACCGACGATAGCCTGAATCTCAGCTTTCTTGCAAGCGACGAAAAACTCAAGAGCGCCAAAAAGGTTGGCTCGGTCGGTCAGCGCCAGGGCTGGCATGCCTAGTTCTTTGGCTTGGTTCACCAAGGAGCCGATGTTACTCGATGATTCGAGGAGGGTATAATGGCTATGGGTGTGGAGGTGAACGAATGCTGACATCTGTCTGCTCATAGTAGGCAGACTTGAAGGTGAGCAATCCGAATTACTTGCGCATTACGGCAATTAATTGTCGTGTTTCAGTTGCAGATCTCGACTTCAACCCCAGCTGGGACGTTGATGATGTTGTGCTCGATGCTGCCATCTTCACGACGTGTCCATTTGACTTCGACTTGTCCCTTAGGGTGGGGAAAGATGCCATGGGCATAGGAGATATCTGGACCTGCTTGCGGCATGAGTTTGACTTTGTTGAAGTTACTGGCGTCAAAGAAAATACCCACGGTGTGTCGCGATAAATAATATGTTGGGCAAGCAGACCAAGCGTGACACAAGCTGGCTCGTAAGCTAAAAAATTCCGGAGCAGTCATGCAACCTTGTGCCAAGGCCCAGCCCCATGCCTCTTTAAATGCGCGTTCTGCTACATCTGCCAATCCGGCTTTGTAGACACCGTCAAAAATATAAAAGGAATAGGCAGGCGACATAATAGTGCCTTCCGCATCATTGTAGCCATTTTTGAATACGTGGAGCATTTCTTTTTCGATGTGCTGTTTAATACCATGTAATTGATCTTCTGAGTAGACATTGGCACTAACAGCGAGGGCATTGGCTTGTAAAGAATGACATTTTTTATCTAAATTATCACCGACGCATTGTTTCTTGTCATCCCAAAATTGTTGACAAGCCGGGCGGATAATATCTAGGCGGCGCTGTAATTCAGCGGCATCTTCGTCTTTGCCAATTAAGCTTGCTAAATCGTGAGCTGCCTGCATGGCAATGATGTAAGTAAAGGTAAAGGCGGCGTGAATACCAGTAAAATCCTGATATCCTTTGTAAGTACCGTTATCACCATGAAATCCACCGTAATTAGCAAAGACACCACGATGTACATCCCATTCACCATCTAGTAGTAAATCGTCGCGTTCGTCTGATAATTCATGAAACCAATCGAGGTTGTGGGTGATTTTATCCCAGTCGTCTTCGATGCGTTGCTTATCACCGCTGCAATCGTAATAACGCTTATAGCCGTCGACTAAATCGAGGGCAAAGTCTGCAATAGTGTAGGTGCCGGTGTTCGGATAAACGGCGCGAAACTTTTGTGTGCCTTCTGATGATTGACCATACAGCTGCATGCAACGGCCCATTAATTTTTGATCACCAAAAGCGGCAAGGGCATTGTGGTATTGAATAATCGTGTCGCGTGCATACATCCCGCGTTCGCGACCACTGCAATCAACGTAGGCATCTTCCATGTTACAGGCCTGGGTTAAGCGACCCATTTTCCAAATACGATTGAGTAATTGATCGTTACATTCGAAGAAGCCTTTATGCTCTACCGGATAATGTGCCGAGCGTAAACGTATCTTATTAATGGTCACATCGTTACTGGTATTGCGAACGGTGATACGGAAATAGCGCATGCCGCGCGGTTGAATTGGCCGCCACTTAATGGTGTCTTCACTGCAAATAATGCGATCAGCACCAGAATAATTATGACTGATACGTAAATGTTCTTGGTCGCCACAGAGATGTTCGCTGTAGCAGCAGTCAATAGTCGCGCCTTTGACGCCACTTAGTTCCAGCTCTGGGAATACTAAATGCATGAATTCTTGATCGATGCGTAAAGTAAAGCCATCTGGGTATTTTTGTTTAGTGAAGGTAAATCCATTAACATTTTCAACAGTTACGGCATCCATGGTGTTACCGTATTCATCCCAGGAACTTTCATGGCCTGGATCTTGGGCTTGATCTTCAGGACCGACTTTTACCCAGCCATCGCATTCGCTGAGTGTATCGTCTTCAGCGTAAGGCAGCTGTTTATTGGCCAGCGTGGTTTCGAATGTTTCTTTGAGTAAAATAGGTGAGTGTTCAAAGCTGGCAGGCGCATCAAGATTCTTATCAATAGAAACATGAATACCTTTGTCGCGGGGAACTGATAGGTAAAAATTGTAAATGTCGAAGTAGATTCCGACTTTGCCCATCAAATAATTCCAACCTTTATTTAAATGCCAGATTTGATTCAGGCGCATGCTTTTGACTTGGTCGGCAGGACCTTCGGGAATTTGTTCACCATTTAGCCAATTTTCACCCCAGAAGACACCAACTGGAATATCCATGTCTTCAGGTGCATAAATGTAGGTGCGCAGGGCTAAAAAATTACTGTAACGATCTTTGTCATTTTCATCAAAATGAGCAGGAAAGGGTACTGTGAACGAAAAGACATCTTCGGTTTTACGTAGGGGGGCGCATTGAGCGACCTTGCGTAAGGGTAGCGATTCCCCAGACATAAATGGAATGCTGCGTGGTGTCAGTTCGCCCCATGCGCTTTGATTTTTTATAGCAATGACTGTTGACCACTTACTGTCATCAAAATCAATTTCTTGCCAGCCTATATCATCAAGAGCTTGATCATAATGCTCTGCGGTATCAAGAGCGAAACTTATTTTGCGGGTGTAACGACTGTGCTCTTCGGCTTTCTTACCACGCCAATTATCTGCGTTGCTGCTTAGATCTATGTCATCGGATTCGTGTTTAATTGCACCCCATGATTTAAATGCAGCTTCTATTGGAATGGCTTTATAGGTTTTACAACCAAAGAAATTCACATAAAGGGCAATGACATTCTTTCCGCTGACCAAGTAATCTTTTAGATCAATGCTGTCATACATGGGAAAGCGCGGATCACTGCGCGTTGGACCGAATTCGACAAAGGTGCCATTGACGAATAATTGGTAAACCGTATCTGCATAGAGGTGAAATATTGCTTCACTGACCTCGCCATTGATTTCAAAACTGCGACGAAATTTTCCAGTCGCGTTGCGTGAGGTATCACCGTCATTAAACCAACAGAAAAGTGCGTTATCCATCCCATGCCCATCCTTTGAACACCGAATTATTTACTCAAATTATTTACTACAAGAAAGCACTTGGTCTATGCAATTCATACCTGTTTGTTGATATATAGCTAACTGGTATGGGGCTTAGTTTTGGTCTTAGTCTTAGGATCCGAGACCGTAACTAAGACTAAGAGTTGCGGCAGCAACGAACCAAGACCAATCCTTATCCTATTTTACTAAAATAGAACTTCGATGCTGGCGCCGAAGATAGAAATCTTGTCGTCATTACCAAAGAGATCTTCGTAACCATCATCAGGCTCAAAAATGCCCATGAAGAAATCAATGGTCGTGTAATCGCTGTATTCCCAGTCGATCGATAAATTATATTCTTCGCCAAGGACGCTGTCATTACCGCCATCTTCATCTAACTCATACTTGGCAGCAAGGAATTTGAGCACAGAAGTTTCATTGGCATTGAGTGCCCACTCGAATCGTACTTTAATAGCTTCGGTGTTACCAACGAGTTGTTCGCTGAGCTCGCCATAACGCTCATGTTCAAAAATGAGCATGTCGCTGACACCTTCATGCGGTGCGACGAAGCCAGTGAAATCATTGCTGCTATCATCACCAGAATAGACATCGTATTGGACGCTAAATTGCGCATTATCCTCTACGCCACCAGCAACGTCGAAGTAATAATTAAATCCAACACTATAGGCATCACCGTCAAAATCAGTGTTACTGTCTAAATCACCTTCTTGTTTGGCGAACTCAGCATAGAGATCCCAACCATTGGTGAAATTCCATTCGGTACCAACGTAATAAGTAACTAAGTTATTTCCGGTAGTGGTGCCGTTAACGACTACATTTTTTTCAGCACTGAAGTTAATGGTAAAGAAGATATTGTTATCGCTTTGATGTTGTGGTTCGTAATCAAAAACTAAACCATAGAGCACATTGTCACGACGATCATCGCCAGTGGCTGGCGCTACACCTTGGCTCTCATTGTTTTCATCTAAATTATAGAGATAGGGACGTACGATAATGTTGTCTAAGTCCCAATGTGCGACGATGCCATCCCAAGAGGTCACATCGGGGTTATTGGCGCGACTGTCGTAGAGGAATGCACCGAAGCCTGAGCGCAAATTCCAATTTACTGGCTGCCGGCCAAATCGAACATCAAGTTCGGGGCGTAAAAATTGTTTGAATAAAATAGATCCTTGGTCGAGGACAACTTCACCATCATTCTCACCAGGATTGCCGCCATCGGTGTCATCACCGAATTCTGCGTCATAGGCAAAGACAATGTTGAGTTCGATGTGGTCTTCGAGTTCAATTTTGGTGCCTAGTTCAGCGCGAAGCCAGAACTGGTCACGGATTTCATCGTCGCCAGCGTAGTTCTCTTGTTGGACCCATTCGAAGAGGACGGAGCCCTGGAGGTACTGGTCGGCACCACGGTCGCCGAGGGCGGTTGATAGTTCAACAGCTGGAAGAGCAATACCAGCGCCAAGTAGGGCAAGAGTTGGTACAAGACGCGTCATAGATGACTCCATTTGAGGGTGCAGAAGCTAATGAATCTGACGCATGGAACAATGCTGGCTTGCGGCCCAGCATTCGCTTTGACAGGGAAGGTGCTATTTGCATAGTCCAAGCGAAAGTTACTGCTTTGAGCTGCTAAATCATGTATACGGGCCTAGTTGGCGCACGCTGCAGACCGTTTACGGATGCCTGAACCGGGCAAAGGAGTCCCTCAATGGGCAAATTCATCGTCGCTGTCCTTCTCGCTGTAGGTGTTTGGTACTTTTTCATCAAGACCGAGGCCCCAGAAACCCCACAACCAGCCAATGCCGATGGCACCCCAGACTTCTCGATGGAGGGTGATGACACCAACAAACAGCCATCACTGGCAAACCCGGATAGCCCTGATGTGCCTGAGAAATTCAGCGCAGCGCTCAAAGAGGCTGATCAAACCTGGAAAACCTTTAAGCAAGAGAAAACCGATGCGACTTTGCATGATTTGGCTCCGACATTGGCGGCGACCTACTCAGGTTTATTGCGCCAGACCTATAACAAGCCGCATTTGAAAAAAATTCAGTTAGAAATGATCAAGCAACGCCTCGATCCATTGGCTAAGCGTTTATTCTTTTCATCAAAAACCTATAAGAAAGACACCTCCGGTTTATTTGCACATCATGAAATTAAAGAGGGCGAGCGTTTAGGGACAATTGGTAAAAAATATGGTATGAGCTCTCAATTTATAAATATTTTGCGCGGTAAGGATCCAGATGATGAAGTTTATAGAAAGGGTGAGGATCTAAAGCTTCTCAATGCAAAATCAAAAGGGTACCAGATTCATATCGATAAAAGTGATTATTTTATGGATCTGTATGTCTGTTCGATATTTATTAGACGTTATCCAATCGGACACGGTGCTCCTGAGAAAGAAACACCTACTGGCGAAACCTTTATTGAAGCACGGGTATTACATCCAACTTGGACCAATCCTGAAGATAATAAAACATACAGATATGGAGAGCCTGGACATATTTTAGGTCCAGTATGGTTGGCCTTTAACAAAGAAATAGGTAAGGGCGGCCTCGGTATTCATGGTTATACAGGTGATGGGCAGGCTACTGGTGTCCAGGGTTCAAATGGCTGTATCCGGATGAAAAATGACCAAGCACAAGAAGTGTATAATTTATTAGTGCCTGTGGTTAAGGGCCCTCCATTCATTACACGTGCACCGATGAAAGTGGCTATAGTAGAATAGCAGTTTCTGTTATTGGGCTTCTGCCAAAGGCCTCGTCTCAGACGAGGCCTTTTTATGTATGCATTATTATCACTGCTCTGAACAGGTGATTATGAGATAGGCAACTATCGCCATCATTTGGTCTAAGATTTTGGCATCGACTTTGCTCTTAAGTGCATCTAGCGCAAATGTTAAGGAGAGTAGATGCGTTTCACTTATGTCGTTCCAAGTTTGATCATATGTAGCTTAGCAATGGCTGAAGAGTCAACGCCAGTTTCTAATGGAACAGATGATGTGATCACTATTGAGGCGACTCGCCTGGATACTGAGTTAGCGAGTCAACCGTATGCGCTTCATCGCTTGGATCGTGAGACTATCGATTTCCGTAATAATCGAACGCTTACTGATGCGCTGCATAATTCTCCTGGCGTTGCGATGCAAAAGACTGCACATAACCAGGCGAGTCCTTTTATCCGCGGCTTAACTGGTGAACAAAATTTAATGATGTTTAATGGTGTGCGTTACAATCACGCGATGATGCGTCCTGGCCCCAACCAATACGCAGCATTAATCCCCGAAGAAAGTGTTGGCGCCATTGATATTATTTTAGGTTCAGCGTCGACTGTTATGGGTTCTGATGGATTAACAGGTGCGATTGATTTTCGATTAGCCGAAGCGGGTCGAGGCCGTGAAGAGGGTGTTGGCGCTTATGCTGATGCGCGTTACGGAGTCGCTGAAGATGGTGGGAGCATCGCAGCAGGAGTTGATGGGCGTAGTGGCAATATTGCTTGGTCAGCAGAAATAAGTGCAGCTGACTATGGCGATTTAACTGGTGGTAAAGACAGTGATGACCGTTTATTTGGTTCAGCAGCTGATGACGACGAAATTCCTAATACCGCCTATGACCAACAAGCTTTCAATGCGCGCATGCGTCATGATGGTTTAGATAATCATATTTTTGAAGCAGCGGTTGGTACAGTTAATCAAAATGATGCACCACGTCCCGATGGTTATTTTGAAAACTCAGGAAGTGCTAGTCGTATTTCACGATATTTTCCACAACAAGATTTTACTTATTTACATGTACGTCATCATTGGTTGCCGGACTCGGATCAATTCGAAGAATTAAAATCGACATTATGGTATCATCTTCATGAAGAGGAACAGATTCGCGAGGATATTCGCAACTCGGGAACGCCTACTGAACAATACCGTCGTCGCGAAAAAGAGGATGCGATAAATACAATCGGATTGGATGTGCAAGCTCATCAAAATATTGGTGAGGCCCATGATTTAACCTATGGCTTAACCTATTACATCGATTCGGCAGACACTAAATATGCTGAATATCGTTCACCCGCTGGTGATACTGATCCAGCTAACGCGACACGATTGAATCTCAGTAATACTGCCGCAGATGCAAATGCTACGGTTCCGGATGGTTCTGAATATACAGGACTCGGTTTGTATGTGCAGAATATGTGGAGTATTGATGATGCATGGTCATTATTGACGGGCTTGCGTTATAGTCGTTATGATTGGGAAGCAGACGTCACCGATCGTGATTTTGATACCAACACTTTAGATGATGGAACTGATGCGCTTACCGCTAATGTACGTGCTGCTTGGACCGATAATGCTAATTGGCACAGTTTCGTCGGAATTTCACAAGGTTTTCGCGCACCAAATTTAACTAATTTAACTGGCGCTGATGGTGCCGGTTCAACGGGAACTGTTTTTGCAGGTAATCCAGATTTGGATCCCGAATTGAGTATTAGTTATGAAGTTGGCCTACGTTATGAATTTGGAGATCAGCATAAAAGTTATGTGGCGGCAAATATTTTCTTAACACACATAGACGATTTAATTCAACGTGTGTGGAAAGATATTGATAATGATACGATTTTGGATCCGGTTGTTGAAAATGGCAAAGATGGACGCATCCAAGGGTTTGAATTTTATTTTGATAAGCACGTAGAAAATATGCCGCTATTGAGCAAGTACGGAGAATTTTCGGTTTATAATGTTACTAATTATGTAGACGCCGAGAATAAAATTCCGTTGAGTGACGGTTCATTCCATACAACTGGTATTAGTCGCGCTAGTCGTTTTTTTGGTGTTATTGGTGCAAAATTTGCACATGAATCAAGGTGGTGGGGCGCTGCGCAAGTTCGCTGGTCTGATGCTTATGACAATGTCGATGAAGGTGATCCGAGTGATCCGACAGACGGTGACGCAGATGACGTTCGTTTAACGATTGCTGGTGACGATGATGGATCCATGCCTGGATTTGCCGTCTTGGATTTAAAAGCTGGTTGGACCAATGCTGATAAGACACAGTCTTATCAAGTCATGCTTGAGAACGTGTTTAATAAAACCTACCGCGAAGTTGGTAGTGGAACTGATTCTGCAGGTTTAAATTTAGTACTTTCAGGCTTAGTGAAATTTTAAGCAAGGAGTTATCATGCGGTTAATCATTTTATTACTCATTAGCACAGTGTTGCTTTATGCCGAAGACCAATCTTACGATGTGAATTTTCATATAAAAGGTAAGGGCGGTGGTCCAGATGTTTTAAACATCACGAAGAAAACCTTTCAAGACGAGGCAATTGAAAAACATTTTCAGTTTAAGCCGGCTCCATATAAAATCAGTAAAGAAGGATCGGTAACGAGATTGCAGTCGACCTTGAGCAGCAAAAAACACGGAAAAGTTGAATTTCAGGCAGTCATAGCAGCTGATGGTAGTATCGCTGGCTTACGCATTTGGTCGAAGCCCGGCAAGACGCCAATTATTCATGCGTTTACGGGTAAAAAGAAAACGAAATAGTTACTCTGTTGAGAGTGCTTCGATAGAAGCCTGTTGTGCGACCGAACCGGCCAATGCCATGAAGGCTTTGGCAGAAGCGCTATCAGGTTGTGCTAAAACAATCGGTGAACCTTCGTCGCCTGCTTCACGCACAGCGGGTTCGAGTGGAATTTGACCGAGCAGTGGAACTTGAGATTCAGCAGCAAAGCGTTCGCCGCCACCATCACCAAAAATACGTTCTTCATGGCCACATTTTGGGCAAATAAACTGACTCATGTTTTCAATGATACCGAGGACTTTGGTTTCCATTTTATCAAATAGCGCAACACCACGACGTGCATCTGCAAGCGCGACATTTTGCGGTGTCGTGACTACAACGGCGCCGCTTAATGGTACGCTTTGGGTAATGGTTAATTGCACATCGCCGGTACCAGGTGGCAAATCAATTAACAAATAATCCAGTTCACCCCATTCGACATCAGTTAGGAACTGACGAATAGCACCCTGTAACATAGGGCCGCGCCAAATCATCGCTTGGTTATCTTCTACTAAAAAACCGATAGACATTAAATGAATGCCATGGGCCTCAATGGGAATCATTTTTTTATTGGAAACGAAAGGTTGTTGTTGGATGCCCATCATCGTGGGAATAGACGGACCGTAGATATCTGCGTCCATTAATCCCACTTTGTTACCACTGGCAGCAAGCGCGCAGGCCAAGTTAGTTGTTACGGTGCTTTTGCCGACGCCGCCTTTACCTGACGACACAGCGATGATGTGGCTCACCTCGGTGAGTATTTCTTTGCCGCCGAAGGGTTTCGGTGTTTCAGCGGTGGTGGTCATGTCGATGTCGTCGATGCCGTCGACACCCAGCACAGCATTGCGGCAATTGTCTTCGATTTCAGCTTTAAGTGGGCAGGCACTAGTGGTTAAGACCAGAGTAAAAATGGCCTTGCTGCCTTCGACCTTGAGGTCGCGAATCATATTGAGTGTCACCAAATCTTTGTGCAGATCTGGGTCTTCAACGGTGGACAATGCATCACGTACTTTGGCAGCCAATTCACTCATGCTGGTCATGCTGATTATTCGTGCCCGGGCACAAGTGACTAAAATGGTATAGGTGGCATCTAAGCTATGTAAGTAGCGGGGGATGGGCGAGCTGCCGGGCTTGGCACCGGCAGGCCTTGTTTATGCTGCCGATTAGCGTGTTTATCTTCCCCAAACCAGCTTATGTGGGCAATGTGGGCCTTGTTCCACTGTATGTAGATGTCTCTGCCATCGTTTTGCTCTTCATCGTCATGATCGGCGAAGAATTGATGGTTTTGAAGATGACCTTGTTGGCAGTGTTGGTTCTAGCGATTGTCTTACACGAACTTGGCCATGCTGTTATGGCTCGCATGACTGGTGCGCAGGGGGTGCGGATTTACATAACCGGTCTCGGTGGCTTATGCACCTATGAGCCAAGTTTTCATTTGAGCGATCGTCAGAAAATGCAAATCAGTTTGGCTGGTCCTGCGGTTAATATTGTTCTAGCAACAATTGCTGCGATTCTGATTTACACAGTCCCGTTTTTCGGCCAAGAGCGATACCAGGTTCAAGACGCAGAATTAATCCTGTGGTATTTTGTGCATAAAACCTTTTTGCTGAATGTGTTTTTGGCAGCATTTAATTTATTGCCGCTGTTCCCCATGGATGGTGGTCAGGCATTCCTTGCCGGTTTGCGCCTGAGTGGCAAATCTGATTATCGGAGTAGAAAAATTACATTTATCGTTAGCATCATAGCAGGCATTGTTGGAATAGGGATTTTTGGTTATTATCAAGGTGAGCCGTCACCGTTTATGATGGTCATTGTTTTATTACTACTCTCTGAGGCATATAGGCATTTAAATCAATGAAACGAATTTTATCAGGACTACAACCTTCAGGACAGTTGCACTTGGGTAATTATGCAGGTGCGATCAAACAATTCTTAGATTTGCAAAATGAATTTGAGATGTTTGTGTTTGTTGCCTCGTATCACACCCTCACAACCATTCAAGATGCTGAGACGATGCGTGGAAATATTAGGCAGGTTGTTACGGATTACTTGGCTTTTGGCTTAGACCCTGAGCAGTGTAATATTTATTTGCAACAGGATGTGCCAGAAGTAACTGAATTGTCGTGGATGCTTTCTTGTGTCTGCCCGATGCAGTTAATGAGTAAAGGTGTGAGCTATAAAGATAAAGTTGATAAGGGAATATCTGCAAGTGTTGGTCTTTTTTCCTACCCTTTATTGCAAGCGGCGGATATTTTAATCGTTGATGCCGATGTTGTCCCTGTCGGTAAAGACCAAGTCCAGCACATTGAAATTACGCGCGACATTGCTCAAAAGTTTAATAATGCTTTTGGTGAGACGTTGAAATTGCCAGAATATCGTCTGCGTGAAGACGCAGATGTATTGCCCGGCATCGACGGTGAAAAAATGTCGAAGTCCTATGACAACACCATCGATCCGTTTATGGATGAAAAACCGCTGCGTAAACGCATTATGAAAATCAAAACCGATTCGACACCGATGGAAGATGCCAAGGATCCAGATACCTGCCCGGTATATAATATATTTAAAGCTATTGCCGGTGCTGATGATGAGCGAACGAAGGATTTAGCTAAACAATATCGAGATGGTGGTATGGGCTATGGTCATGCGAAGCAGGCATTATTCGAATTAGTGCTCGATCACTTTGGTTCCGCGCGCGAACGCCGTCAACAGTTAATGGCAGACCAGGGCTATGTTGATCAGGTGCTCAAACAGGGTGCTGAAGCAGCGCAAGCCGTGGTGACAGATGTCATGGAACGCGTGCGTTTGGCGACGGGCCTGCGTTAAGATGCCAGCATTAATTGGTAAATGTCGACGGGCACTCAGCCAATTACATAATCAGAATTACTTCCCCATAAATGCGGCGACATGGTTTTTATGTTTGCTGCAGATCATCATGCTCATTGAGATGAGTAAGGATAATTTTTTCCTTACCTATGGTAACGCATTCTGGGTCTATGTAGTTTGTTTAAGTTTTATCCCTGCTTTTGTGGTGCCTGCATGTATATCTGTCTTTTTGCGCAAGTACCCTAAACCGCAGCAAATCACTTACATTATTTGCGTAGGACTGATGTTGTTAATTTCATTGATCAGCAATCGCATGCATTTTCCCTTATCTTATTCGTGGATTGCAGAAAATTATAATGAAATTATCAGACCTGAATCAGTAAGGTTGATATTCGATCATATTTTAATAGGTCATTGGATTGGATTAAGCCTGTTGTTAATAGGTCTTTGCTATATGGTTTTTAAAACGCAGATACTTATACATCCTACGACTAAAGAGGTGTATGGGTATCAATTTTGGTTAATGCCATGTCTGCTGATATTAATGTTTGTCTTGCCTGTTTATAGGGCTAATGACACCTTGTATTTTGCACGATCAGTTATCGATTATTATAACGATCCTTTTTCCCGTGTAGAAATTGCTGAGTCAGAATACCCTTATGTGAATGAGGGTGTGGAACACAATTCAGGCAATTCTAATCTACCAAATGTTTTTATTATTGCTGTTGAGTCATTTAATTTTCATTATTTGGATGGTAAAGATCCCACGACCGGGCGCCCTTACATGCCGTTCTTACAGTCATTTCGCAAGGATTGTTTAGAGGCAAGTAATTTTTATGGCAATTCTATTCAAACCTGTCGTGGGCATTTGAGTATGATGGCGTCTGTTTTACCAAGTGTTCGTGGTAAGACTTTTCACAATTGGGAAGATTTACGTGTACGCATGTTGAGTCATGTCTTTCAAGACCGAGATTATGCGACTGTTTTTTGGAATGCCGCTGACAACAATCATTTTGACAACACTAAAAATTTCATGCTCAAGCATGGATTTGAACATGTGCATGCCATGAATAAAAAGATGGCAAAGGATATCGACAGCGCCTATCTGTGGAAATGGGGTGCACGAGACAAATATGCTTACGATAGGTTTTTGCGCTATGTCGATGAACATTGTGCCGATAAAAAAGTTTTTAGTTTAATTGCATCGATCTCCAGCCATTACCCATTTGACCATATGCCTGCTGATCAGCGATTTATTTACAAAAAACCAAGTACTATTCAGGAGCATATGGCAAACTCAATGTATCTGGTTGACCAAGATTTAAAATTTTTAGTTGAGCAGATTCGATCACGTGAACGTTATCAGAATAGTTTAATTGTTATTACTGGTGATCATGGATATCCAACGGCAGAGCATGGCATTGAGATTAGTGGTAATGGCTATTATGAAGAGTTTTTCAAAGTGCCATTTCTGCTCAATTGGCCTAAGCACGTTGAGCCGAAAATTATAGATGACTATTTCAGTCAAATTGATTTAGCACCGACCATTTGTGAATTGCTTGGATTTAAAGAATCGAATCATTTTCTTGGTCATTCGATGTTGCACGGAGAGAATCCGAATCCGGTATGGTTGATTCAACCCTATGCCGGTACCTATCTGATATCTATCGACGATGCGCAGAAATATGTTTATCATTTGCAGTCGGGTGAAGAGTTGCTGTATGACCTCCAACAAGACCCAGATGAAGAGTATGACCTGTTTGACGCTCAGGATCCATCGCGACAAGAACGGCTGCGTAAAAGTATTGAGCCTATCTATCTCAATCAGTATCTCTTGCGAAACGATCAAATCTGGCCGAGGTAGACTCAGTCATTGTGTCTTTCAGACTGTTGCACTGATGCTGTTGAATTCGTCTAGGTAGTTTACTCCTGCGGTAGTTCTTGCTATACTGGTGCCATGAGCCTTCTGGTACGCTGTGATTCCTGTCAAAGACAATATGACGCGAGTGGACGTGAAATTGGTAGTCGCTTTCGCTGCCATTGCGGCGTAGTGGTGACGGTGACTGAGCCGAAAGAGAAGGCTGGGCATAACGCACAGGTAGTTCGTTGCTCGAGTTGTGGTGCGCCTGCGGCGCAGGGTGCTAAGGCATGTGGCTATTGTCACGCTGATTTCACCCTCCATGAACGCGATTTGAACACCGTGTGTCCTGGATGTATGGCGCGCGTTAGTTCAAAGGCGAAGTTTTGTCATAGCTGTGGCACCACTTTGGCAGCAGAGGCGGCGACGACCGCAGCAACGGACATCGATTGCCCAAGTTGTGGTTCGGAGCATAAATTGATTGCTCGTGAACTTGGTAAGGACGTGACGATCAATGAATGTGCGAATTGCATGGGCATGTGGCTGCCAAATTCAGTGTTTAAAAACCTATTAAAAAAGGCTAAGGCCGAAGCTGATAGCGATGATTTCGGTGTCGGTGGTGGTAGCAAAGCACAACAATTTGCTGAGCGATCTCAGGATAATAGACCGGCAGATGCCCCAATTTATCGCATGTGCCCTGAATGTGGGCATCATATGCGCAGGCATATTTTCGCTAAACGGAGTGGAATCATTATAGACAGTTGCTCAGAACATGGCGTGTGGTTTGACGCTGAAGAGCTCGATATGATATTGGATTGGGTGAAGGCTGGTGGGACCATGGGTGATGATGGTGGGCCAGCAGTTACGACAGCCCATACCTCGCGAACTGCTAATATGGAAGCAGTGAAAAACTATAAAGCGTATAAGAATACGGATCCAGATGGTGCCACCATGGGCGATCCCGTCGGCGACTTGCTAGGAGACGCATTTGGTGCCATAGGCCAGATCCTATTTGGTCACCACAAGCGCCGTTAAGCATCGTTAACCCGTAGCACTCGCTCGAGATCTAGGCCAGTAATCCGTTTGCGTTAATCGCGTCTTCTCATCAAATGCGCATCACTATGTATCAATTCCTCACGCTCTTGCTCTGTTTCACCCTATTTGCATTGCCTAGCTATGCAGAAGATTCCGCGCTGAGTCGGCGTATGGCTGCCGAGATTATCGAGCAGGCTGCGATGGATAACAAAACTTATCGCGAAACGCTGTTGGATGTAGCAAAGGCATTGCGCCAAAAGCAGATGAGCGTTGGCGAAGCTAAGGACTTGTTGACCCTCGCGGCAGCCTGCCAGGAGCTCGGTGCAAATCGCAACGCGCAGCAAGCCGCATCGCAACAGTTCGATACGATGCTTGATCCCAATAAGACCGCTGATCAACGACCAGCACCGCCGCAGTTAGACATCGATAAATTATTAGAAGATGAGGCCGAGAATAAAAATCCATTATTTAAAAACTTAGATAAAGAAGAGAAAGAAGATGACGAGGGTTATCATAGTGGCTTGGTTAATAAAAAATTACCGTGGAATAGCCAACCAGAGCTAGTTAAAGCGAAGAAAAAATTAGGTGAACAAAACAAAAAAGAGCGACCTGAGATAGGTGCGAAAAATAAAGATGCGGTCAATGATAAGATGGTGAAAAAATCACGAACCAAGGGTAAAGTGACTTTGGTTACACCAGGTTTAGATGGTTTCCCACAGACGGTGCTGATTAATTTTGGTGCCAAGGATGGATTGAAAAAAGGCCAAGAGATATTAATTAGCCGTGGCGGTAAGGCGCTGGTTAAAGCAATTGTCAATAATCCAAAAGACTTTGAGGCGATTGCAATCGTCATGCCAGCAACCTGGGCCGCTAGCGTTGAGCGTAAAATCAATGTTGGCGATAAGGTCCAAGAACTTTAACCAACAAAGTCTTCGAGTACTTTAATGTACCTTTGACAGGAATTACCACTGTGGCTATCATCAATTTTAGTTTCTAACCAGTCGCGGGATCTTTTTTTGCTACAATCGGAATTATGTAATCCGAAAACTATTTTATCGATACAGTCATTTTTATCATAGACTGTGAGTCCACCATTGTCTTCTGGTTGGTTCATATAGACGTCTTCAGACTTGCTAATTTGTCGAAATCGCAGCCCTTTTTTCTTGCTTACTTTAGCAAATGAAATATTATTTTCATCTTTGGCGACAGGGCAAAGATGGATACTCGGCCTTTCTAGATAATAGAAATAGGTGATAAATGATGACAGGTTGGTCACCATAACATCAGCGATGAGTAAGTCAGCTAAATTATCGGGGTGTTGGTCTTTATGCTTAATTTGAATGGAGCCAGGGTGCGAAATTTCCAAGTCCTTGAAAATTTCAAGGTATTCTGGGCTATAGCGCCAAGAGTCATGCATACAAAAAAGGATATTAGCATTTTCTGCAGTTATTTTACTGCATAGTTCATTTAAAAATAAGCGATCCTCTGCAAAATTATCGCTTTTGTTCCTGGAAAATAATTTCAATAAACTGGAGTTCTTTTTGTTTTTTGAACTTGTGATGTGTCCATAATGCCAGGTGAAATTAACTAATACAGTTTTCTTATCGAGAATTGGTATGCTGTAGCGATTGGCTATTTGTTGTTTGGTGTATGGCGGATTTAAAACCAAGTCTGAAAAGGGCATGCCAATTAATTTGCAATTATCTTCATGTATTCCAGCTTTCTGGATTCGCCAGTTTTTATCTTCTTCGCCATAACATGTTGCGATGAAATCAGGATTGCTTAACTCAGGTCCTCTTCCGGTCAAATTGGTGACGCGTTTGTGATATTCTTCATTATCTTTTTTGCCACGAGCCTTCCAACCTATTCCATGCCACATATTACATATTTTTTTTGATGTACTGAATTTAGGGAAATGATTATCGACAATAGTGACATCAGGTCTGAAATCTTTTACGATTTTTTGAGTTTTTTCGCTTTCGTCTCGCTCAATTAGTTGCGATTTGAATGGTCTAAAGTGTGCCATTGCTTGTGTTAGATATGCATCTTTGTTAGTTGCTGCGATGAGCACTTGATGATCTGGATGTTTATCCAGCGCGAGGCTTAATGCCAAGATATCTGCTTGAAGGGTTGTTGCCCAAATGAGGATTCGCATTAAATGACCTATTAATTATTGATTTTGTTGCTCAGCCGGGTCGGGCATCGACTCAAGGTTCTCTTCGCGTTCTATGCGTTCATTTGAGTTTTTGAAGGCAATGCTCAGACCAATTAACAAAAAGACTATAGATGTAAGTGCCCTGTGTTCAGATGCATGATGAGTTAATCCTACTATCTGGTAAGCGCAGAAGATAATAAGACCAGAGCGAATATCTTTTTTATATAAAAATACGAGGAGAGCAATTTGACTAATGCACCACAGTATACCTCCTAAGATACCATAAGAGCAAGTGATGCTTAAGACGCTATTATGTGCGGAAGTCCCATGTCCTTTTCGAATGAATGCAGGACCTTGTATAGCTGCTGGAACAGTCGTGTAGATTTTTTTAACGTTCTTCATGCCGCCATAGCCAAAATTCGGTTCTTTTGAAATGAGATAGATGCTAGATTTCCATACTGCGACTCGGCCGTCTTCGAAATTGATGGTACGTTGCATGCGCTTGCCAAATGATGGAATAGCTAAACATGCAATGATAAGAGCTGGAATGCTTACAATTGCCAAAATGCTATAGATTTTTATTAGCCTCTTTTTGCTCCAATCTTTACAAAGTATAAGGGGGAGCGTTGCCACGGTGGCCATAAGTCCGGCTCTGTTTTTATGTATAATAAAGTGAAAGAAGCCAACTGCGATACACGAAAGCGCTTGTTTACGATTGTTGAACTCCTGGGCTAAATATGCGCTTAAAAATACAAATATGACTGGTGTACCATAACCGTAAATTCCTGGATGACCCCAAACATTAGGGGGGCGTTCTTTATCTAAAATACCCCGCAATCCCAACGGCCCATCACCTACGTAAAAAGGTTTATTTTCTTTATCAGCGCCAAAAAGAGATTGTAAAATTGCGACGAGGGTCATATATCCAAGTGCAAAGATTAAAGTGTTGATTATAAGTTTTTGATTTTTTGGACTCCAGTGAACAGCTGGCAGGATGAGTAGTGGCAACCAGGAGTGCATAAAAAGCAATTGAGTTGAGCTAAGCCTATCACTATATTTAAATTGGATTGCTGTTGCCAGAAGACTCCATGCGGCAAAGGCTATAAACCAAAGGTGATATGACTGCCATTGTCCTTTTTTGGTGAATATAGCCACGCAACAAATCAAAATGACCGGATAATGGTTTAGGGAAGGGATGATGCCAGTTAAGATAATACTCAGAATTGAGAACCAGAGAATCAGTCGATCGCTTAGTGGTATTGGAGAGTTATTATCTAAAGGTGATGAATCGGGAGCCAAGGCGGTCTCTTTTGGCAAGGGAAGGGTAGGATTTCCATTGGAGAATTTATTAGAAAGATACGCAAGTTTCTGCCAACGAAATAGCAGATATGGGTTATAAAATCTAAGGGCATGTATATTCATGCGTTAAATATTTGTCACTTTTGAAGTGTTTTTGGGGCTGGAAAATGTGTCTATGATAAACGCGAGGTGTGGTATCTAACAAAGCTATTGGTGTATGGTTAGTTAAAGAACGACGTATAAACATTGATTTGAGGATTGAGCTGGCAGCAGTCTTATCGGTTGGCATAAATAATCGGGGTACTAATTTATATTTGTTCGGGCTCATATGGGTTTCTGAGAGAGAAAGCAACTCTCATCCACTAAGTGAAAGATGTATGAGATCGCAACATAGTCTTAATATCGTATCTTATTTATAAAACAGTAGTTACATAAGGCATATGGTGTGTGGATCGTGGGGTTCTAATTCTAAATGTGTCTCTCGCGGTATAGGGATCGAAGGTTTAGATGCTCTAAAGTGAGTGGTTACCATTCCTTACGCATTTTAGACAAAGCTCGAATAGGTCATCTAAGTGTAAATATAATAAGAGGTAAAGAAGATTGACTGTGCAATCTACAGTGCAAATTTGGTGCCTTCAT
This sequence comes from Planctomycetota bacterium, assembly GCA_028280785.1. Taxonomy (GTDB): domain Bacteria; phylum Planctomycetota; class UBA11346; order UBA11346; family UBA11346; genus JANQLF01. Next base: position 6,131 of record JANQLF010000152.1, on the reverse strand, counting down.
TTAGGGGAGTGCGTAAGAATCCAATGAAGATTGCTATGATAGGCACTGGCTATGTAGGTCTGGTAACTGGTACATGCTTTGCAGAAATGGGAAATCAGGTCTTCTGCGTTGATGTTAACGAGCAAAAAATAGAGGATCTTAATAATGGTAATGTACCTTTGTATGAACCCGGTCTCGAGAAAATTGTCAAAGAAAATGTTGAACGATCGACCTTGAGTTTTACCTCTAAGATGGAGGACATTATCAATAATGTTGAGGTGTGCTTCATTGCGGTAGGAACTCCAATGGGTGAAGATGGAAGTGCTGATTTAAGTTATGTCATTGGCGCAGCTCAGCAAATAGGTTCATTGTTGACTAAAGATTTGATCGTAGTGGACAAATCTACAGTGCCTGTTGGTACTACGGATCTTGTAAATGGGACAATTCAAAAAGAACTTGAAAAAAGAGGTTTAAAATTAGATGTGCAAGTAGTGTCAAATCCTGAGTTTTTAAAAGAAGGCGCTGCAGTTAGAGATTTTATGAGTCCGGATAGAATTGTTATTGGCTCAAGTAATCAAAATGCGATACAAAAGATCAAGGATCTATATAGTCCATTCGTACATAACCATGATAGAATATTGGTAATGGATGAGAAGTCAGCAGAATTAACTAAGTACGCGGCAAATGCGATGCTTGCAACTAAAATTTCATTTATGAATGAAATGGCAAATATTAGTGAGCGAGTTGGTGCTGATATTAATATGGTTCGAATTGGCATTGGTTCTGATACACGCATTGGTTATGATTTTATTTATCCTGGCTGTGGCTATGGTGGAAGCTGTTTCCCTAAAGACGTGAGAGCAATTATAAAAACGGCTAAAGATCATAACTACCAGCCTGAAATTTTGAAGTCTGTAGAAAAAGTTAACGAAAATCAAAAAATGTTTTTGATATCAAAAATTGAAAAGGTGTTCGGGTCAGACTTATCAAATTTAACGTTCGCTGTCTGGGGATTGGCTTTCAAGCCAGGAACAGATGACATGAGGGAATCGCCCGCAATACCACTAATCAAAGAAATCGTTAAACGGGGTGGAAGTGTTTCTGCATATGACCCCAAGGCACTAGATGAAGCGCGAAATCATTATTTGAAAGATATCGAGAACGTAACTTATGAAAATTCGAAGTATGATGCTATCAACAATGCTGACGCTCTTATTTTAGTCACTGAATGGAAGGAATTCAGAAGCCCTGATTTCGATTTGATGAAGGCAAGCCTTAAGAAAGCGATTATTTTTGATGGTCGTAATCAATACAGTAAAGACAAACTTGAATCCGCTGGGTTTGCATATCACCAAGTTGGTGTGGCGTGAAGATACTAGTAACGGGTGCTGCGGGATTTATTGGTTATCATTTGACTCGGCGTTTACTTGAACGGGGCGATACTGTAATCGGTATTGATAGCATTAATGATTATTATGATATTGAAATAAAAAAAGGTCGCCTCCTTGAGCTAGGAGTTGATGTCAAAGTAGAGAGTCGTGAATTAATCGAAATTGAATCGACAAAATGGAATAAACTTAAATTTATCAAAATGGATATTTCAGATTCAAAATCAATGAAATGGCTATTTGACGAATTTGATTTTGATGCTGTTAGTCATATGGCAGCGCAGGCCGGAGTGCGTTATTCAATAGAAAATCCGCAGGCATATATAGATAGTAATTGTACTGGGTTTATAAACATACTTGAAGGGTGTAAGTTAGGGAATGTTGAGTCATTGTCGTATGCATCAAGTTCAAGCGTCTACGGGTTGAATTCAGAACAGCCGTTCAAGGAATCAGACGGTGCAAATCATCCGGTCTCTTTATATGCGGCAACAAAACGTGCAAATGAACTGATGGCTCATACTTACAGTCACCTATACAATCTTCCAACAACAGGACTTCGCTTTTTTACTGTTTATGGACCATGGGGTCGACCCGATATGGCTCTCTTTAAGTTCACACAAAATATTATAGAGGGTAAGTCTATCGAGGTGTATAATCAAGGTGAAATGGAAAGAGATTTTACCTATATTGATGATATTGTTGATGGCATAGTGAAGGTCATTGATAATCCTGCTGCGAGTGAACGTGCAGTAAGTGCAAGTAATCCTGCAAGAAGTACTGTGCCATATGTGATTTATAACATTGGTAATAGCAAACCGGTTAAACTCTTGAAATTCATTGAAGCGATAGAGAGGAAATTGGGCATTGATGCTAATAAAGAGTTTATGCCCATGCAACAAGGTGATGTGATCAGTACATATGCAGATGTTTCCGACTTAACAAATGATTTGGGTTATTCGCCTAAGATAAGCGTTGAAGAAGGTATCGGCTTATTTGTGGATTGGTACAAAAGTTTCTATAGAATAAAATGAAGAATTTATTTTACATTGCTGTCCTATACGGAATAGCGAAAATACTTAAATTTTTATTCGAAATCGGAACGAGTTTTTTTATCGGGAAGGCGGAATACGGAATTTTTGCCATATTGATAAGCATTGTTTTAATAGGAACCAAATTCACCTCTTTTGGTATGCAGAATATTTTAATAAGAGAGTTCCCTAGGCAGGTGAGTACAGAGAAATCAGGAGAACTTCTTTTTAATGCGTGCATCATATCATTTTTATTGTCCACCGTAGTTATTGCAGCACTTTTATTGTTGAATTTGGATCATATAGGGGAATATCCACTAATATTAAGTACGGTCCTGACCACCTCTTTGATTATACTTTGCTCATCGTTTTTGAGGTCGAAGGGGAATACAAAGATTTGGATATTCTACAAGGATATAGTCTGGTATATCCTATACTTCATTGGTTTGACAGCTGCATTTTGTTTTTACGAGAATTCTGTATCATTGAAAGATGTGGTTTTTATTTATGCCGTATCTGTTTTAGTAAATTTTATAATTGTCCTATTGTATATAAGGTTTCACGAAATGATGCCTGTGATTAGTGCAGCATCATTAAGTAAAATGGTCAATTTAATTAAGGCATCTGCTCCTGTATTAATGACGGGATTGACATTTTTGATTCTGTCAAGAGTTGATGTATTGATGTTGAGCTATTATGTACCACTCGAATCCGTTGGCGAATATAATATAGTTTCTAGGGTGGTGATGCAGTTGTTGTTTCCTTATCAAATTATAATTTCATTCTTTTATCCCGCATTGGCAAAAATGTTTGCGGAGAATAAGCCCTTGAGTGATATTTCCATATATTACACAAAATATGTAAAATTATTATTCGCATCTACCATTGGCGCATTTTTGTTTTTATATATTTTAGTAGAGTTCTTTAATGTGTTCGTATATTTTAATATCGAAGACAGAGAAACTATGTACAACGTTTTATATATATTTTCCATTGCTTATATAATATATTCACTGATCGCCTATTATGGTCACGTCCTTTTATATATAGGAAAGCAGCATGTAGAGTATTATAATAATACAATTATACTTTCAGTGGGTATATTATTGAACCTATATATGATTCCTAGCCTAGGGGTGACGGGCGCTGCATTGGCATCGGCGATCGCTATAGTATTGGGTTGTGTGATTCAAATGGTACAGGTGAAACTGTATACTGGCACATTCTTTATGCGTGTGAGTCGACAGTGAAGATCATTGAATTAACAGGATTGCCAGGATCTGGGAAAAGTCACATTTGTGATGAGGCTAAATATTTAGAACCGGCGGATTTCGAATTAAAGGTAATTAGTAAAGAAGGGAATTTTTGCAAGTTATTTGTTATATTAAATAATATGGTTCGTAAGGAGGTGATAAAATCCATTTTTATTCTACTGAAGATCGTTTTAGAAATGAACAGGAGCGCATCGGACAGATTTAAATTTATATTTAATGGACTTTATAAAATATGTAATCAATTTCGTTTTCATAAAACAATAGACTGCAGAATTGTTGTGATAGTAGACGAAGGTTTGGCGCATTTATTTCAGAATATTGTTGAAGATGGTCCCTTGAACGTTTATCAATTCCATAAAGTTGTTAGAATATTAAATTTAATGCCTTCATCGGATGCGATTTGGGTAGTGGACACACCGATAGATGTGGTGGCGGATAGACTGGTAAACAGAGGTCATAAAAGATTGGATGGAAACATAGATACTGAGACATTTTTGAGAAATAGTCGGCTATCATTATTGATGCTGTGTCACATAAAGAATGACGCGATATCGCATTGCGACGGTACGAAAAAGTGCTCACTCGAAGAGTTGATTGGTGAGTTTCTTGATTGAAAAAATGACAAATTTGTTGGTTTTATTGTTTCTTGTTTTACTGCCATTCTATCAGTTTGAAAGTGGTGTTCCTCAACTTTCACATGTTTTATTTATGGGCCTATTTGCCTGTATTGTTGTCAAACATCAACGGGTCCTGCGCGATTGTATAGTAGATAGTCCGTATCCATTATATTTCTTAATTTATGCCACTGTGGTCAATGTTATATATTTTATCATTTATAATAAGTACCATTTTCTATGGAACACAAGCTATTTTATGTTTAATGTAATGGTATATTTTACATTTGTTGCATTGACAAGAGTTAATAGAAACACGTATCAAATGCTACTCTTAGGGTTGATTTGCTCTGCAGCTATGCAATTTGTGTTGATGATGTTCGGTTTTGGGGAATGGAAGAATGACCGCCTCTTGCTTTTTTGTAATAATCCAAATCAACTCGGCAGTATTTTATTGGGATTTAGCACACTATTCTTCGTTATGATTTCTTATCCACAAACGAGAATCGATATAAGTAATAAATGGATCTCAATATTTATAGTTTTCATTATAATGGGAGTAATCATAACTATTAATTCGGGGTCTAAAGCAGCGATATTCTCTTTTCTATACTTATTATCATTGATTGTTTATTTTTCTTCATGTAATTCAATTGGACGAATAAAAGCAGTCTTGCTGTCTGTGTTTGTATTGATGGTGGGTGGCTATTTGTTGGTGAATTATGACATGAGAATTTCTGGCATGATGGATGAGAAGGACAGCTCGTTGGGAGGAAGGGGTTATGACAGAATTTACTATCACCCAATGTATCTATTATTTGGTGCAGGGGAGGGCTTTTATGATCGATTCCAATCTCTCCATCAAGGTGAAATACACTCCTCTTTAGCAAATATTTTGTTTTCTTATGGCGTTATTGGATTTGGTTTATTTTCTATGATTATAAGGCGACATTTTTGGCACAATGTTATTTGCATGTCTCCATTGTTAATGTATTCTTTAACGCATAATTCAATTCGGAGTCCCTTGGTTTGGATTGCATTGGCAATCATTTTATCTTTGAAATCGAAAGAAGGGCAATGTACGCGATCTCCAAAAGATTAATCGAAGAACTACATTCTAATGATGTCAAGTATTGTCATTGGAAAAGTAACCTTCTGTTGGCGGAGGCCCTTTCAGGATATGATGACTTAGACTTGTTGGTAAACTCATCGCAAAAGCAATTATTCGAAGGTGTTATTAAAGGGTTGGGTTTCAAAGAGGGCGAGAATAAATCTATTTTTTTTGAAGGCGTGCATCATTATTATGGAAATGACCGAGAGACAGGTAATATTTTACATTTACATGTTTATTATAAAATTAGAACTGGCCCTAGCTGGACAAAGTCAATATTTTTTCCGTTTGAGAATTATATATTAGATAATGTAATAACTCATGAATCGGGAATGAGAGTTCCGGATTTCCATATAGAGTATGTAATGTACCTCATTAGAGTAATGGTCAAATATTCAAGAATAAATGAGTATCTCTTAATTAACAAAGATACCGATAGAAATGTCAAGGAACTTTCGTATTTAAAGAGTAACTCATCCCAAGATAAAGTGGTCGAATTCACAAAAAAGTATTTTCCTGCATTGGATTTGACAACCATTGAACAGTGTGGCGAATTCATAAAAAAGGGAGGATTTTTGTCGCGATGGTTCTTTGGAAAGAAAATTAAAAGGAAGATTAAAAATTATATAAAAGCAAATTTTTTCTCAGAGTTATTGCAAAATATTCATCAGTTTAGCTATAGATTGATAAATAAATTGATATTGAAGAACAAGAAGATACTCGATGGTTCGGGAAAA
>JANQLF010000261.1 GCA_028280785.1 Planctomycetota bacterium | reverse complement strand
AGCTGCTTTTCTTGAAGAGCTCGAATCCGTTTTTATTGATCAGATTGAAGAGCAGGGCATCGCGCTGTGTTGTTTGATCTACAATATTGAAAACCAAGTCGACTACACTTTTTATGCCGACACCTTGCAGCCATTTGTTGATTTTGTCAGCGATTACCAGGTTGAAGGCGTCGAGATGAGCGTTGGCAGTGCCGAAGAGCCTGATTGGAATTCGTACCGCGAAATGTATCAAGGCATCATGGACAACGCCGAATAGCACGACGCTTTGCAACGTGGATTCGAGCGTAGCATTTTTGTATGCCGCAAGCAGCACCCTTACCCGAACGTATGCGTCCACAACAACTCAGTGATGTTGTTGGCCAAGATCATTTATTGGGTGATGATGGGGTTATTAGTAAATTTATCACTGAAAAGCATTTGCCGAGTTTGCTGCTGTGGGGTCCTCCTGGCTGTGGTAAAACTACCATGGCCCGTTTATTGGCCGGTGAATTAGGATTGCGCTTCGCGCCGTTCTCTGCGGTCTTAAATGGCGTACCGGATTTGCGCAAGCTACTCGATGAAGCTGAGAAAATGCGTAACCTTGGCGAAGAAACACTTTTATTTATTGATGAAATACATCGCTTTAATAAAGCTCAGCAAGATGCGTTGCTGCCACATGTTGAAAATGGTTCGATCACCTTGGTTGGGGCAACGACGGAAAACCCAAGTTTTTCTTGTAACCGCGCGCTTTTATCACGTTGCCGTGTTTTTCAGCTACATGGCCTAGAAGACGAAGCGTTAAACAATTTATTTAATCGTGTCAGCCAGGATCGAGATGGCTTACCTGATGTGCAAATCGATGACGATGCACGCGAATTATTATTTCGTTTAAGTTCGGGTGATGGCCGTCGCTTACAATTAATGTTAGAAGAAGCCTGGTCCTTAGCCAAACCCAATGCCATTAGCATTCAGGAAATTCAACAAGTAGCCAGTGGCGTGCGTGCTGGCCACGATAAATCGGGCGATTCGCATTATGATGTCGCCAGTGCGTTTATTAAAAGTATGCGCGCATCCGATGTGCAAGCGGCTTTATTTTATTTAGCCCGGCAAATTGAATCTGGTGAAGACCCGGTTTTTGTAGCACGACGCATAGCTATTTTTGCCAGTGAAGATGTCGGTCTTGCTGACCCGCAGGCGATGGTTCAGGCTCAAGCCGCATTCAACATCGTTGAAAAAATTGGTTTGCCTGAAGCGATTTATCCATTGTCGCAAGCAGTTATTTACTGTGCGACGGCGCCAAAATCAAATGCGACGAAGGCTTATTTTGAAGCAGCGGCAGCGACCAAAGAACACCCAGGTGCCGAAGTGCCGATGTTTCTACGCAACGCTCCAACTGAATTAATGAAAGACCTTGGTTATAAAGAGGGTTATCAATACGATCACGATGCGCCCGATCATTATGCAGGTCAGCAGTGCTTGCCTGATGAATTGCTTGGTAAAACATTTTATCAGCCGGGCGAATTTGGTTTTGAAAAAGAAATCGCCAAGCGCATGGAATGGTGGGAGCAACGGCGCAAACCGCGAGATAAAACATGAGTGACGATTTAGTCTGGTATGCCTGTTACGGTTCGAATTTATGCTACGAGCGTTTTGTCTGTTATTTAGAAGGCGGTAAAGCGCCCGGTGCACAGCGTAAGCAAAAAGGTGCGCGCGATGCTAGTGAACCGAGTGATGAACGTGCCGTATTTATTAACCATCAACTGTATTTTTCACAACATTCCATTAATTGGCAAAAGGGTGGTGTAGCTTTTCTTGATCCACGTCGTGATGAGAGCATCAACACCTGGGGCCGTGTCTATTTAATCACCCGCGAACAATTTGAAGATGTATTTCGTCAAGAAAACAACAAGCCTGATTTAGCAATTGATTGGGAAGCACTTTTGGCTGATGGCAAGCAAACCGTTGGTGAAGGTTGGTATAACCACATCATCAAAACCGGTGAGCTTGAAGAGCATCCCATATTAACCTTTACCAATGCGACGAATATGAATGAGCGTGGTATTAATCCACCATCGGATAATTATTTACAATGCATCATCGATGGACTTCGCGAGACCTATAATATCGGTAAAGACGGCGTCAAAAAATACTTTCGCGATGTGCGCGGAGTTAAAGACAAGATCAAGCCACAGAAGATTACGATGATGTGGCAACGGGCTGTCGACGCCGAAGAAAATTAATAACGCACGTGATCGCGCCGCGCTTCAACCATATACAAATACGATAACCAACCACGAGTCTGTTCTTTGTTTAATGTAGATGGTTTACCGGTGCGCTGATGGTGTAAGACTGCACGCAGCCAACGACGCTTTTTGCGTGGTAGGTTGGCAACTTTATTAACGACAATTCCACAAACTTCTTGGCGTTGATGCTGACGAAGGATATGTGTTTTCTTGTGGTTAATTCTATAGGATTTGTGCTTTAATGCTTTTTTGGTTTTTTGGATAACACCACGCATCTTTTTCGGTTTATCATTAGCGAAGCTAAAGGTAATATCATCAGCGTAACGAGTGTAATGACCTTTGTAGCGTGCGGCACGCTTAGCAAGTTGAACATCAAGATAGTAATTAACGAGATTGCTCAGTTTAGGGCTTGTTGGCGCGCCTTGGGGGAGACCGTTATTATAGCACACAATATTACAAAGTACTTTAGCAGCTTCCGCAGACCAACCGATGCGCCTAAAATAATAGTCAATACGTTCTTTGCTTGTGTTCGGAAAGAAATCTACAATGTCAATTTTAATTACGACTTTTTTATTAACATGAGGAAGTGCATTGTGTAGTGTAGACTTTCCTTTTTCGAAAGCGGTGGCGCTTGGATGCACCTTCAGTTTTTTGAGTAAGCGATGTAATACACAACGCTGTAGTTTTTTGGTTTCCTTATCAGGTATGAGTAATTCTCGGCTTCCGCCGCTGCGTTTTGGGATAAAGCGTTGGGTGTATGTAGCTTGGAAACAACAGAGTTCCTCTTCTGAGATATTGAGGATTTGTGCTAACTCTCCAACGGATTTACCAAGACCTTTCTTGGCTCTTTTCCATTCTTTTTTGTTGCCGCCTTGCCATTTGAATTTTCTTTTCGGATTAACGAAATAACCGATGATAGTGAAAACGATAATAGTGGTTGCAATACCAATAAGCCAATTCATTGAAGCTCCGCAAAAACACGGCCATGGTTTCCCATGGCCGTTACCTTGCTAGGTAGCGTAGCACGAAGAAATTCTTCGTCGCTACCTACCATTGGTCTCTCGACCAACATTGTTACCCGACTGACGAAACATCAGTCTGAATCCGAAGACTCCGCCAAGGCATTGTATCAGATTAACTAATTGATTCTTGAAGCAATATTATTGATCAAAATTCCACTTATAGGTTTGACCCAGTGCGCGACGAATGAGTCCAATTTGTCCGCTGTGATAGGTCCAGTGCCATTGCAAATGGCGCACGATATCGCCAATAGTTTTAAATGGTCCAATTTCACATTTATCGCCAAGATCAAAGCTGGCCAAGGCCATACGGGTGTATTGATCGAGTGTTTCAACGGTAGTAGGCAAAATAGTGGTGGTTTGGCGTAATAACTGTGAAAACCATTTTACCTCTGCTGACATCATGTGCGAGAACAGATGCTGAATGGTATGCCCATCATGTTCGGTGTTGAGCACCGTTTCGTCGAGGTCAGCAATTAAGTCATGGGCACGTTCACGCAGTTCTTGGAGAAAATCTAATTCACCAATGATGCCGTTGTAACCACCGTATTGTCGCCCGCGCCCATCTTTCATTGCTCATCCTTTAAGAAGGAGGAGCGTTAAGCATAGGCGGGGGCCTTTGCTAATAAAGCCTGTGCATGACGAGCGAAATGACCACGCATGTCTTGGGCGTAAGCTGCCAATGTATCTTGTGTTAGTGCTTCACGATCACCACAAATCCACAGGGCACGCGCCAAAACGATTTCACGTAGTGAGCGATTACGCACATCATTTTCACAATAATTAGGCGTCAGCGCAGCAAGCACTGCATCGACATCAGTTTGGGCAAAGCCACTCATGTCTTCGTGAGCCAGCATTTTTTGCAGAGCCGGAATCCATGATGATAAATCGATACCTCGAGCTTGGAATTCTGCAGCGGCAATAGCGAGGCCACGCGCATGAGAAAAATCACAAGGTAAAGCTAATGATTCAATTTTATCTTTTATAATAGCTACGGCATTTTGATCAGCTGATTTACTCAGTGCGACGAAATAGGTATCCATGCGGCTTAAACTATAACCGAATTGACCCATGCCTTTATAATTCCAGCCATCGTCCCATTCATTGTTTTTCACATAATCAATAAGTGATTGGACGTAGTCGTCTTGCCCGAGCATGGCTAAAATATGGGCGTAGCGTAGACGCTGTTCTTCATCACTGCTGGCTTCGAATGCTTCTTTAATGAGTGGTTTGCAACGATCAATGTGGGCAAGCATCACTGAGATACCGCGATAGGTGTCCCATTCTTCGTTCACCATGAATGCAAGTACATCATCGCCCAATGGGAAGTTATCATTAGCCATTAATTGATGTGTTTCCAAGCACTCTTTTTCAATTAAATGCGCTTGTAAGTGCTTAATTGAAATATCGCGAATACCACATTGTTGCTGTGCCGACATGGCTGCGGCGTAACCAGCAGCGTAGCCCTGATTTTGCACATCAGGCTGCATGCGGATTAATGGCAATGAATCGCGGTGGGCACTGACACCCAGACCAGTTACGAGTACGCCATCAATTTCTTGCGGAATCAGAGCGCGGTACGGTACGTTCGCATACATCGCCTTTTTATCCGGTGATTTAATCATAAATAGCGGATGAATAGTAAAGCCATGCGAGTCAAAGTTTGAATAAGCACGACAAACCGTATCTGGGAATTGACGATCACACAAAATATCCAGCGGTGATACTTCCCATTCACCAACAATTTGTTGGCGCTCACGACTGTTGACTAATTGGCAGATATCAAATTCATCTTCTAATTTATATTTAGCCGCAACCATTGAGGTGGTGACGTCGACCATGTCTTCATCATCAATAAAATTATGGTCAGTATTATTATAGGTTTTAATGGGTGAAATTGGTGAGAGACCAGTGCCTTGTACGGCGATGTGCTCGTCATTAATAACGCGAACTGGTGCGCCAGCATTAGCAGCTACTTCGGCTGCACCTGTTGCATCAACAACCGCACCACAAGTCACTAAACCGTGACCGAATGGGCCGGCAACTAAAACGCCAGTGACGCGATCGCCAGTCATTTGCACACCGTAAACCGTTGTTTGATACCAGATATCTGCACCGGATTCAGTAGCGGCTTGGTGATACCACGCTTGTTTCCAGTTAGGCGCCCAACGACCTGAGTCCTGTTTAAATTGTGGATCATCACCCATGCCAAAGACACCGGCATCAATTTCTGAAGTAAAGCCAATGCGGTTTCCATAATAATAAACTGAAATTTGACCAACGGTACCAACACCACCTAAGTGCGATTGGAATTCTAATATAACTGTCTTGGCACCCTTGCGTGCTGCTGCGATTCCTGCAGGCGCACCGCCTGTACCACCACCGACAACAGCTACATCAACATGGCCAAGTGAAGGCAGTGATAATTCTTGTTCATTAAATTGCTCGAGACCGCTATCTACGGGGCGTAAACCATTATTACGATAGCGTAGATTTTCTTGGGCACCGGCATCTTTACAGGAACTGCTGCTCAATGCACTGCTAGCGATATCTTTCACTTGTGCGGCAACATGTTTACCCAGGGCGTCGGCTGCAGGAATTAAATAACCAGGTTTTAATAAAGTTTGCGCAAGCTCGTCACTTATATCAGCATAGGGGCTGAGCACGTAACAACGATTATTTAAGCTAGTCATGCTTTCATGATTAAGTGCTTGTAAATCATTAGCTGTTGTCGCGGTTAAGCGGTCATTTAATACATAAATGCTATCTTCAGAAAACACCGCTGATTCTGGTACCCACGATTGTTGATAACTGTGTTGCTCTAAATGAACCAGGCTGTGAACACTGGCATTACCTAATTCATAAACGTCGCTGCGCTCATAGAGTGCCAATTCAATTTGTTCGTCGTCTTTAGAAATAGATTGCAAAGCACCCTCAATTTTATTCCAATTACTGACTTGTTTATCAGCACGAGCGATCATACGGCGGCGATAATTAATAGTTTGTGCTTCGAATGATTTAAATGGTGCATCAGCAAGACGAGCAAATAAAGCGCGTGCGGTCGCATCGATAATTGTTTTTGCCTGAATCGCTTGGCGACCAGCGCGATTGGCAATGATAGCGCCGTTAATATTGCCGTCGCTGTCATGCAGGGCAGCAACAGGATAAGAACCAAAAATAAAATCGACATGTTGCTTCACCAGCGCATCTTCGAGTACTAATTTTAATTCGCGCGGATTAGCCTTCTCTATTTGTAATGCGTTAATTAATTCGTGATCTCCACAATCGGCATCAAGGTGTAATTGCAGGCCGCCACAAATATCTTCACCTAAATAATTACGCGGTGCCGCGAGAAAAACGGATGCTCCGGCTTTATGTGCAGCGAGTGCAGCAGCAACAGCGGCACTGCTGCCACCGAGAATTAAAATGTCGACTTTACGTATAATGGCGGTTTCGCTCATGCTCTATCCTTTAGGCGAGGGGAACCCCAATTGTGCCGATGCTCACGCAAGCTGACAAGGTTTTTTCCTGGATCATTTCCTAATAAAAGAGAGGATATTCCTCATGGCACAAAGCACATGGCCACTCGAGCAAATCCGCCAACTCGACTTCCGCATGAGCCTGGCGTATCAAGGAAATGTACCTAAACCAGGTAACTGGTATGGTTTACATAATGAACTCTGCGTCGTGTGGCTCTTGGAACAGGGTCGCGTGCGCCTTGAAACAGCTAAGGGTAATAGAGAACTTATTCCAGGGTCTTGGATTTTCAAAATGCCGGGCCTGCAACTGAATCAGATCTTCACCGAGGATGCCCGGCTCATTTCCTTGAGCTTCCATATGTGTTGGCCTAATGGTCGCAGTCTATTTCGTAGTGATCTCATAGGTGTGGGCGAAGAAGGTCATTATCCAATATTTAGAAAAGCCGCACTGCAATTAATCAAGCGCTTACCGCGGCGTAACTCAACCGATGAAGCGAATCAGCTGTACATGGAACCCGATCAGGCCTGGGAATATGGGGCCATTGAACAAGCATTTTTACAACAGTGGTACCGTTGTGCCTTGGATTTTGGTTATGAACCACAGGCACCTGATTTGAATGATAAACGTGTCAGCGAAGCCGTCAGTATTTTACAAACACGTCTTGATCAACGTGATGTTCCCTATGACGAATTACGTTACGAGCTGAATTTATCCCGCGCTCAATTAGATCGACTTTTTCAGCAGGAATTAAATCATAGTCCCAAGCACGAACATGATTCATTGCGTTTAGCTTTTGCACAGGAACAATTGTTGCAGACCATGCGACCCATAAAACAAATTGCTCATGATTTAGGCTTTAGTGATGCTTCGCAGTTTGCAAAATGGTATCGTCGTCTTGATGGGCGTAATCCACGCCAGGCACGTCAGACCGGATTAATTTCAGTATGAGTGGAAATGAACCTGCTAAAACAGAAGCGGAATTAATTCGCGATCAAGTGCGCTTAGAAAAAAAGCTCAGCAATGTTGATCGTATTATTGATATTCAAGTAGGCGGCACTGCAGGTATCGGTTGGCGACTCGATCGTTTTTTGACGGTCTTATTTCCGCGCTTTACTCGCAGCATGATTCAACGCTGGATTAAACACGGTTGGTGTACCGTTGACGGTACTATTGCCAGCAGCAAACAAAGTGTGCGACCGTATCAGCGCGTGCTTTTGCATACGCCCTTGCCGCAGCAAGAAGAGCAAAGTGATTTTGGTCCATTAGAAATTTTATTTCATCAAGATGATATTTTAGTCTTAAATAAGCCGCCCGGGCAACTACCACATCAGGCCGGTAAAATTCTCAGCGGAACCTTACTGAATCAGATCCATGACTGGTGTGAAGCGAACAATTTCGATCCTGAAGACACGCGTTTAGTCAATCGTATCGATCGCGATACATCGGGGATTGTTTTGTGCAGCTTAAATAAAGAAGTGCACAAGGCTTTAAGCATTAGTCTGCAAAGTCATGACTTACATAAAGAATATAAAGCGATTTGCATCGGCGTACCCGAAGAAGAGCACGGTCATTGGCGCGATCCCATTGCCCCAGGTAGCGCAGCAACGATTGCTCGGGCGATTCAGGCAGACGGCCAGGACAGTCATACCGAATATACGGTAAGCGAAGTCGCGCCGAATAATGCCTATGCGCTATTAACGATAAAATTACACACCGGACGCCAGCATCAAATTCGTATTCATGCTGCACACAATGGTTATCCCTTAGTCGGTGATTGGGTTTATGGCAGTGCCTGTACTGATTTAAATGGCCAGGCCTTGCATGCGGCTCAATTAATTTTTCCACATCCACACAAAAAAGAAAACATTACGGTCGAAGCACCATTGCCGCAGCGCCTAGACGAATTATGGGCATTTCTCAAAGGTGGTGGGCAATTAACAGCATGTGAATTAACACGTGAACAACAAAGTAAATTGGGTTTATTAGGCCAAGAAGAAATGGCTAGCCAATGGCGTAAGCCGAGTTGGCTGAGCGACGATGAATTTGCTGCTTTACAAGCTGAATACGGTGAACAGCTCTAAATGAGGCGAATAACAGGTTTTAAGAAAACTTGCCTAAATTAGTGGAACGCTAAGCTTTGAGAGTCCATGCGAATTCATGCCATCTTAAATTGTTTTATTCTATGTTTTTTGTGTAGTGGTTGCTTGTGGAATAATCATCGTCGCGCTGAGAGCGATGGCATGGCACGCGTTTATTTAAGTCGATCTTTTGTTGTGAAAAATAGCCAACTTGCAAACCCTGAAGGATATGTGGACCCTTGGAGTTGGGATTGCAGTTGTAATTTTGATATTGGTCGGGTTGATGATCCACGCGCACTGTTGGTGATACCGATTGTATTAGGCGTTGCTGCTCTGGGGGCCGTCATGATTGAGTGCGTTGACTCGATGGTGTCTACTGCTCCGTCAACGTATGCTGAAATATGGCCAGCAGGACATGCAAGTACCTATAGGCAATTTTTGTATTGGGGTAACAATTATTTTTATTATCCCGAATCATTCAAAGGTGAGCCAGTGCCAGTTATAGTGAGAATTTACGGAGATCGTAACGGTCAAGTTAAACTGCTGCTTGATGTGAGCGGAGAAAAATCAATTCGATTGAAACGTTAGGCGTTTACAGCGAGTCAAAAATTCTAGACTGTGGCTATGAAGCTACTCACCGATACCTACCCCGCGGCCCTACAAGAGCTGCTTGATGCGATTGAAGCACCGGAACTTGATCCGGGTCAAGAACGCAGCGATATGCAGGACAAACTCAAAGCGCTCACTGTCGAAGATCTGTTTGCTGAGCCCATTACCGATAAGGAACTGGCCAAGTGCTGTCTATCAGGTTTGTGGTTGGCATTTAATTATTTAGATACCTCACATGACATAAGTCAAAGCTTACCAAGCAGCAGCGGTAGTTATTGGCATGGTATCATGCATCGACGCGAACCTGATTATAGCAACAGTGGTTATTGGTTTCGCAAAGTTGGTGATCATCCGATATTTAAACAATTACCTGAAGCAGTTGCCGATACAGTCGCTAGTGCAAGCAGCGATGCCCAAGCTTTAGCAGGCAATTGGGATCCTTATGCATTTAATGATTTGTGCCAAGCCAATTTAAAAGGTGGCAGTGAACAAGCATTGTGTAAAGAAATGCAATTAATCGAATGGCAAGTCTTATTTGATTATTGTTACAAAGGAGCAACGGCATGACCTATTCTGTTTATTTATCCGGTGAAATTCATAGCTCTTGGCGTCAAGATATCGAATCTGGAATTCAAGCTAAAGGTTTAGACGTGCAATTAACTGGACCAGTGTGTAATCACGAAGCCAGTGATGATGTCGGTGTGAATATTTTAGGTGCTGAATCCGACAATTTTTGGAAGGATCATAAAGCAGCTAAAATAAATGCGATTCGTATTCGCAAAAACATTGATGCTGCTGATGTGGTTGTGGTTAAATTTGGTGACAAGTATAAGCAGTGGAATGCGGCCTTTGATGCGGGTTATGCCGCAGCAAAGGGAAAATCGATCGTAGTCTTACACGATCCGAGTTTAACCCACGCGCTTAAAGAAGTCGACGCTGCAGCCGCAGCAGTTGCTGAAACTCCTGATCAAGTCGTGCAGATTCTGGATTATTTACTGAATGCCTGAGGATGATGTTGATGCGATTTATGAGCGCTCCTTACAACAAGCGGCGCTTATTGGTTTATGTGATCGGCAACAGCGCAGTGACTTAGCCATGCAATTTGTCGAACAAGAGATTTGCGAGAATCCATTAGAAGCCGCCGCAGCAATAAATAACGCTGCGAGTATGATTATCGATATGGATGCGCTTGAACAATTATTTGAAGAACAAGACCACGATTTTGATCGTAGCCAGCAATTAGCGCCCTTGTTTAAAGCATTTTATCAGGATGTGATTGTTTCATTGGCTACTGATCTTGATGGTTTAAAACAGCGCTATGATTTTCCCGAAATGATTTTTGATCATTTTATAGAACTTACTCGCGCATCATTGGTAGAAGACGAATGAGTCCGGCAACGCATTTATTGTTAGGCTGGGCGGTAGCGCAGGGGGCGGAACTCGAGCGCCGTGATCGCATCATGGTCTGTTTAGCAGGTCTAGCTCCAGATATCGATGGCTTTGGTATGATCGTCGACTTTTTTACTGGTCATCGCACTAATTATTGGGGCGATTATCATCACATACTCGGCCACAACCTCGGTTTGTGCTTGGTCTGTGTTATTGGCGCCTGCATTTGGGCTAAGCGAAAATTGGCGACAGCAGTATTAGTCGCGGTGAGTGTACACGTCCATTTAATTGGCGATTTAATCGGTGGGCGCGGCCCAGCCAGTGGTGATTATCCCGAAGGTTATCAATGGCCGATGCCGTATTTTTATCCATTTTCTGATGCATGGATCTGGGAATGGGATGGGCAATGGGCTTTAAATGCATGGCCGAATTTTGTCATTACGGGTGCATTGTTGTGCTGCATGTTTTATTGGGCTTGGAAGCGTGGGCATTCGCCATTGGAAATTATTTCAAGCAGAGCAGATGATGGTTTTGTCAATGCACTGCGTAATCGTTTTGGCGAACCAAAAAGCGCTTAAGGTAAAGTCTGCTTCGGCACCGCTATTTCTTTGCCATTTTTGATCAGCGTCATTTCACTGATGCCATCGACAAACAACCATTTTTTATCAAGTTTGCGCACACCAGTGCTTTTGATGCGTAATGAAAAGCCTTTTTTACTTTTAAAGACAATCGTGCAGTTCTTATTACCTTTAAAGATAGCATTGTTGTTGTCGGTCAGTGTGCACTTGTCAGCTGTTAAACTTGAAAGATCAAGACTACGCGACTTGGCTTCGGCATAGAGTGATTTGAGCTGCGCTTTGGTTGCTGCGTCACGTGTGCTGACCAATTTTTTTATTTTTTTCTGTTCTTTTTCACTGATACTGACTTTGCCTTTTTTACTGAGCGCAGCGATGTGATCGGCGTTAGCCCAACACGACAGGGCTTCTTTGTTATCTTGGAGATTGATCGCAAAGCTCAAATCGTCGGCGAGATTTTCTATGGTTTTACCAACAGGTTTTTGTTCTTCCGCGAATAGGCAGCAACATAAAAGCAATAAAAACATGCAGCGCATAAGCAGCATTAAACAGCTTCTGTAAACGTTGCAAATGCTACATGTTTTCCATGCATGGATGAATGCCTTTAACACATAGCAAAGTGCTCCACTTTGAAGTTTTGACGCAAGTAAGGCCAATTCTGTATACTGAACGGTGATTCAGGAAAGGAGACGACCATGCGCTTTAAGAATATTCACATCCACATCGATGCACCGGCAGGTACTGGTCGCCACGAAGTCGCCAAGGTAATCAAAGATGCCTTGGAAGCGAAAGGAGCCCACGTTGAACTGCGTTCTTCAGGAAATCATAAACATCATGAAGAAGAATTTGGTTTTTCTGAAACGACCGTCTTCATTGATATGCATAGTCCAAAAGACCTCAACATTTAGTTTTGGGGGCTCTGCCCCCAGACCCCGCCGGACTTTGTCCTCATTATTTTTCTCCGCTTAGGGCTGCGAAAAATTCAGCCAAAATATGGCTGACCATTCGTCGGCGTCCGAGGGTGTTTGGAATCACAAAGAAAAAGCCATTAAAACTGAAAGACTACGAGAGTGTGCCCTGGGAATACCGAGTATTATGCTGCTCGACAGTGCTCCAGCTCGGCCCAATATTAAAATTGTTAATGAAAGTTATTGTGCTATATTAACGTGTCATGAATCAGGCGGCTAGATATAGAGAAAATAGACTGCAACAAAAAGAATTGAGCGTCAATAGAACATTAGCTCACACTAAATGGTTATTATATGCATCATTAATTGCAGCTGTACTGTTTTGGATCGTTCTCTTGTCTATTGATCCCGGTTATGCTGCGGTGAACACGATAGGTGTGTGCCTGATTTATATGATGTACATCTCTGTTTCTATCATAGCGAGTATATATTATTATTTTTCCTCGAAATATAAGACATTCGTCTATATGAATATAGGCATAAATGCCTTATCGTTTATTTTTCCGTTCGCTTTTGTCGTTATATAATCGGTTCAACAACTAAGACTAAAGCCAAGACCAAGACTTATACTAGTTTGCTATTAACTATTATGAAAAATCAGCAAGCCCACTGCTATAATCGCCGCCGAAAGTTAATTTTGCCATGGCAACTTGTTTGATGGCGGAAATTAATAAGTCGTCACTTAAAGACGAGAGCGGATGTACAAATAAAGACCACAGCATGCCGTCACTTTGGGCGTAACGTGCGTCGAGTGCGCTGTGAAAATTTGCTTCCATGGCTTTTTGTAATTGATGATCTTCAATATCTTCAACCAGCGCAATGGGTGTCATGATACGCATGCGGTCGGCAGCAATATCGTAGACTAAAATTAAATCCATTTCTTGCCACGAGAATTCAACAACGTTACCTTCAACGCACTCTACTTCGCAATGGAGCTCTAAGAGCTCTTGCATGTGGCGCGGCGTCATCGCTATAGCACTGTGTTCTTTACTGAAAAAACCCACGTAATCCTCGGGAAAATAAGCTTATAGTCACAGCGCAGCTTATGCAGTTCGGGCCCTCAGCAACAGTCAATTAGGGATGTCGCCAGGTTTTTTTAAAATAAATGATCTAACTATAGTAGGGTTCTTTAACTACAATTTTAACGTCGCCATCCCAGCCTTCTTCGATGCCTTCGATGGTCGCTTTAATTTTAAATTGCACGCGACGTGGTCCTTTAGAGGTACCATTCGTAAGTACTGATAGGACAATTTCTTCGCTGCGTTCTTCGATGCTCATGCCATTAATTGACCAAGCGCTATTAAGATCAACAAAGGCCATCAAGGTCATTAAACCATTTTCAACGGTAAAGCTGACGCCATTACTGACTTTAAAATCTTCATCTAATGCTTCTGCAGTATAATTAATATCCATTGATGCCATATGCTAACTTATCATTTTTACAGACGAATTAAGCAAGGTCTAGCGCTAACTAGGGGGTTTAGTTAACGAGTGTGTTTCCTGACTAGAACCGGACACATGACAAGGGACTGGAGTAACAGTGTTACCAAGGTGATACGAGGATCTCTAAAACCTTATTTATCCACGAATTACATTCGAGCCTTGGAAATGGCCTGATAAAAATTTAACGCTCTGATTATTCAGCGCGCACAGTTTCAAAATGCTTGATGTTATCGAAAAGAGGTTTCGCGCTGCGCGAGGGCGTGCCTTCGGCTTGCCAGCAGCTGATTTTCTGATGAACTGCGCGGCAATGTATGACTTCTTTCGCGGTCGAGTGAGCGCTATTGATACGACCAGTCACTTAATTTTAGAAGTGAATGGCATTGGCTACCGTTTTCGCATTAGCGAGTATACCCGCCAGGCCCTTCCGTTAGATGGCAGCGAAATTTTGCTCTATGCCTATCTGCATGTGAAAGAAGACGACCTGCAACTCTATGGTTTTAGTGATCCAGCCGAGCGCTCGGCATTCAACTTATTGATTTCAGTACAGGGCGTTGGCCCGAGTGTGGCGATGACGATCTTATCGACCTTAGAAATTGATGAATTACGCCAGGCCTTGATCGATAAAGACATCAGTGCCTTCAAACAAGTAAAGGGCGTTGGACCAAAATCAGCCGAGCGCATCACGCTTGAATTACACGACAAGGTTGAGCGTATTCCAGGTCAGCAACTCAGCGCCAGTAAAGAAGAGCAAGTACCAGCGAATTCGGCAATGGACGATGCACGTCGCGCGTTAATCGCACTCGGATTTCCGATTAAACAGTCAGAGGATGCTGTTAAGCAGGTTGCCGAAGAAGAGCATGATGCTGAAACCATTATTCGTTTAGCCCTCTCTGTTTTACGATGATTAGTGCAGAGCAATTACTCCTCGACCTGAAAGAATTAGGCGTCTGTAGTGGCGACGTTTTGTTGGTGCACAGTTCATTTAAAAGTATTGGTCACATGGAACAGGGTGCCGACACGATTATTGCAGCCTTACGCCAAGCACTTGGTGATGATGGCACCTTATGCATGCCAGCTTTAAGTTATAATTTCGTCGATGCCAAGCAGCCTGTATTTCATTTACAAGAAACAGCGAGCTGCGTTGGATATCTATGCGAATATTTTCGTCAGTTGCCCGGTGTTGTTCGTAGCAAACATCCTACGCATTCAGTTTGCGCAATTGGTGCCCAAGCAGAAGCCCTGTGCAGTGAACATCATTTAGACCCAACACCAGGTGGCGCACATTCACCCTTTGTAAAAATGCGTGATTGCGGTGGAAAAATTCTCATGCTCGGCTGTGGACTTGGACCGAATACCACGATGCACGCGATCGAAGAACTTGTCGGCGCCCCGTATTTATTCAGTGGCGATGAAATCGAATATCAGCTCGAAGATAATAACGCTGAAACCATTACCTATATTGGTAAACGCCACGCTGTCTTTGATCAGCATTATCAAAAAATCGCTAAGCACCTCGGTGACCCCGATCTGCGCTGGTGTAATATCGGGGAAGCCTCCTCATTTTTAATCGACTGCCGCGCACTGTGGCAGGAGGCCAGCAAACTGATGGAAGAAGACGCTTATTATTTTAATAAGCTGCCCTAATCTGAGTGCATGGACGAAGTCGTCAAACAATCGTTTATTAAGCGTCATCCGATTATTTCGTGTATAATTGCGGTTATCGCTTTGTGTTTATTTGGCTGTTTGATTTGTATTTGGTTATTTTATTCAGAGGGCGATTTGAACTGGGCCCGTGAGTATGCCAAGGAGAAGGGTCTGCCGATAACATTGCCTGAGTTAAAATCGCAAAAATTGAGCTCAAGTCTGAAAAAAAATATAGAAGAAATAAATATTATTATAGAGGACGACCATGTAACCGAATTTATAGGATCTGAAGAGTATGATAATATAGAGGACATCTCGTTTGATAGTTATGACTACGAGCGTTATATAGGATTTCCAGGATTTGAAATTCATTCTATGCATAAAAAGTATTATCAAGACATTAAGAGAATCGGTTTGATTTCAAAAATAAAAAATACCGTTGACCAGGTAATAGAGGAGAGCCCAATATTAATTGAAGTGGCAAATGATTCCGTAACGGAAGAAACAATATATGACATCACAGACATCAATATTTATTCTGTGAAACTATTAGTAGATTATGCTTTGGTCCAAGAATCCGAAAGACAAAACGTACTCCAAAAAATATTAAAACTGGGATTAATAGAAAGAAGCCACGCACTATATTCTTATGTAATCATGAGTAACGCCTATAAACTTATGTGTATTGATCTGACACAAGTAAATGAAGATACAATCGATTTGATGACAGAAAATATTGAATTTATGAAGGGGAAATTTAATAAAGGTAACAATTATAATTTAGCATTATATTTTGACGGTCTCAATAGCCTGGAGAACATTTACTGTAGAACTGAAGTTTGGGAGGCGCCTGATAGATGTTTTAAATTTTTACTGGCAAGAAGGAGCCTGTATAAATGTTTGATCGATTTGGAATCTTTTGATGGTGACATAAAGAGTTATTATCGTTTTTGCAAGAAGAACAGAGAATCACAGGGCATATTTAATAGCTGGAGAGAATATGAGTTGTGGGACGATAATATGCGCATAGCCAAATTAATTTCTGAGTTAATAGTGAAAACGAATTTATTGATTTCAGTCTCTAGAAATAGTTCGGCTCCGAGTGAAATAAGCGAGTATTACAATCCTATTATTGAAGACGGTTTTCTAATTGGGTATAAGCCTAAAACAACTTTACCAGAAGACTCAATTTTCAAGTATGCAGATACGATTTGGCTGCATGGGTATAAAGACAGTAGCGGGAAAGTATATTTCGCCCGTGAAGTGCCTTGCAAATCTGAAGAATAAATTATGAAAGTATGAAGGTGAATCCCTGGGAACGACGACGTCTCCGTCGTCGGAAGCTTGCGAGGGTGGGGACACCCTCGTCTCCAAGGGTAATCGCCCTCGGTATAAGAAATACAGATCCTATTAATCTGTGTCTATCTGTGGTTCAAAAAATAGTAAACTATCTTTTAAAGTGTAATTGCCGCCATTCGCCTCTATCCGACGGGCCTTTACACGCCCACAACTCGCGCTGCGCTGGTATAGCAATCATGCATGAATTAGTTGCTGTGCCTTGCTCGTCTTCTTCGTAGCGATTTATTGAATGCACGTCGTCTTCGCGGTTAGCAAAGATATCTTTAATCGTATCAACGTTATGATTGCCCTTATCAGTTAAGGCTTGGGCTTTTTCTAAACGTTTTTTCGTGCTTTCGATTGGCTCTTCAGCTTCTAATTCGACCAAGCTAGTATCTTGGCAGTGATTGGTGTGGCAAAGTGCGCTGTCGTTTAAATTGCGATGTATGGTTTTGCTCGGACTGGTTTCTAAAAATGTTGCATCATTAGCATCGGCAAGCCAATACGTATGCGCACCAGAGCGCGGAGCTTGTTCAATGACATCAACGGCTTCGAAATGATCCTCACAACGAATCGCGCGATGTAATAAACCTAAATACGGAATGCCGTCTTGAACATCTTTGGTTTTAATATTGGTGGTACCAACACTGAGTCCGTGTTCATTCATGCCCATTAAGGTTAAACAACCAGAACAGGTAACGCTCCAAGTTTCTGGACCATCATCGGGTAAACGATGAATCGCTACGACATAATTCACATCCGTAGGATTTAAATCCCAGGTTTGTGCGCCGATGATATCGCCTTCAGCGGTTTTATTTTTTGGTAAGACAAATGCGGTGCAGCCTTCATCAGGAGTGGTGCCGGCAGTTGCCGCGGACTCGCTGAGTAAAACCACGTCACGTAAATCGGTCATGTTCGCAGTGGCATATAAAGCAACCGGATCAACGCGGGCACCTTCAGCTAAAGCCATGTGCTCACGATAACCCTCATCGTCCCAGGTTTTATAAATTTCTAAACTGCGCTTCGCGGCGTCGAAAAATCCGGGAATATCGCGTTTACCACGTTCCCACATATAAGCGTTGGCAGCGCGCAAACGTTGCTCAACAAAATTTTGAATTTGTTGACGTAATTTATATCCCTGATTGAAACCTAATTCTTCGGGGGTGCCGCTAACCGTGACGTAAAAGAGTCGTTGTCCATCCATGCCATAATCCTACCGATAATGCGATTCATGCGAAATAT